>NZ_RIBZ01000310.1:0-24203 GCF_003721215.1 Streptomyces botrytidirepellens | reverse complement strand
CCGCGGACACGGACGACACCGTGTCCGCGGCCCGTACCGATTCCGGCTCCTCCGCGGACGCGGATGTCGACCAGCAGATCCTCTTCAAGTCCGCCCAGGACGCGGGGTACTTCTGCTTCCGGATCCCCGCGATCGTGAAGTCCGAGGACGGCACCCTGCTCGCCTTCGCGGAGGGCCGCAAGGACAACTGCGGCGACGCCGGGGACATCGACCTGGTGCTCAAGCGCTCCACCGACGGGGGCCGCACCTGGGGCCCGTTACAGGTGGTCAACGAGGGCGGCGGCGACACCCACGGCAACCCGGCGCCCGTGGTGGACACGCGCACCGGCCGGATCCTGCTGGCCAGCACGTACAACACCGGCCGGGACGACTCCCAGAGCTGCGACGTGCCGTGTGACCGCACCCCGCACCTCCAGTACAGCGACGACGACGGCGCCACCTGGTCCACCCCGCGCGACCTGAGCCCCGCCCTGCTGCCCCCGGCGTGGAACTCCTGGTACGCCACCGGCCCGGTGCACGGCATCCAGCTGAAGCACGGGCCGCACAAGGGGCGGCTGCTCTTCACCGTCAACACCGAGAGTCACGACGGCACCCGCATCACCGCCAACCACGCGGCGCTCGCCTACAGCGACGACGGCGGCAGGCGCTGGAAGGTCGGCGCGGTGGACTCGTACCCGATCGCGCAGGACGGCACGTTCCGTCAGAAGCCGTCGGAGATGACGCTGCTGGAACGGTCCGACGGCTCGGTCTACGTCAACGGGCGCGAGCAGGACGGCACCGACCTCGGCCACCGCGACTACGCCATCAGCCGCGACGGCGGCGAGAGCTTCGCCGCCCCCTTCCGCACCATCCCCGACCTGTCCACGCCGATGGTGCAGGGCTCGGTCCTGCGGCTGCGCGACGCGGGCCGCGACGGCCCCGGGCGGCTGCTGTTCGCGGCGCCCGCCGACCCCGACCGGCGCCGCACCATGATGATCCGCTCCTCCTGGGACGAGGCCCGCAGCTGGGAGGGCACCGACCGCGGCAAGGTGGTCACCACCGACTGGTCCGGCTACTCCGACATGGCCCTCATCTCACCCGGCACGGTCGGGCTGATGTACGAGGGCGGCGCGGTGGACGCCCGCGACGAGATCCGCTTCGCCCGCTTCACCGAGGACTGGCTGGGCCCGCGCGCCGCCCCGTCCCCGGTCACGGACGACCGCGCACCCCGCTCCCGCCCCGCGACCGTCCTCGGCGGCGCCACCGGGACCGACGGGGGCCGCTTCGGCGGAGCGCTCACCCTCGACGGTACGGACGACGCCGTACGCCTCCCCTACCGCTCCTCGCTGCCGCTCGGCACCCGCGACTTCACCATCAGCCTGTGGTTCCGCTACTCCGCCGCGTCCGGGCAGCACCCCTTCCTCTGGATGGGCGGCATCGGCGGCAAGCAGGCCCAGGTCTGGGTGCGCGGCGAACCCTCCGCGAACCGCGTCCGCGCCCTGATGACCACCGTCAACGGTCCCGCCACCTACACCTCGGCCTCGGTCGGCACCACCGCCGCCCACAACGACGGCGCATGGCACCACCTGGCCCTCACCCGCACCGGCGGCCGCCTCTCCCTCACGGTGGACGGCACCGCCCCGGTCTCCGCACCCGACGCCCCCGGCACCATCAGCCGCTCCTCCCCCTTCGCCCTGCACCTCGGCGAGGCGGTCGACGGCCGCTCCCGGATGACGGGCGCCCTGGACGAGGTCCGCGTCTACGACCGGGCCCTGACCGACACCGAACTCCGCCGCGTCCGCGAGTTCAACGCCCCGCTCGACGCGAAATCCGCGACCGCCCACCTCCCCCTGGACCGCGTCCGCTCACCCCGCTGATTCCGAGGCGGGGCGCCGCCGCCCAGTGGCATCCGCGGCGGGCCCTGCCTACGGTGAAGAAGAGGGGCGAACGGCCTCCTCAGCACGGTGGCAGCCCCCATGCTCATAGCTCATCGGGGCTCGCGAGCATACGGTCTCTGGCTCCCTCGCCTGCCCCATGGCGAAGGGAGGCCCGGTGAACGCTGTTAATCAGCAGACGTTGGAGAGCACGTTTACGGCCGGACCGCCCGGCCCCGCCCCGGCCGGCCGACTGCGCCGCTTCGCTTCATGGGTGAGCTGGCCCGTGGTGACGATCTGGCGCACAGCCCGTAACCGTTGGCTCCTCGCCCGCGGCATTCGCACGCCACGCCGCTGGTCGCGGCCACGGTCCTGGACGTGGCCGGTGCTCGTCGGCGCGCTCTCCATCCTCTACCTCATGTGGATAGTCCACCTGTTTTGGGCCGGTGCGCCGTTGCGGAGTTTCTTCGACGAGGAAGAGACGGCACTGGGAGCCATCGGAACCTCCTCGACCGCCGTGTTCATCGTGGCCTGGTTCGTGTTCTGGCGCTTCGGACGGGTACGGCGGTATTACCTGCGCAAGGCAAGGCGCCATCCGAGCAATCTGGTCAAGCCCGGCAGCATCATCGGGCGGGTCGTGGGACGGGACCCGCTGTGTGACGCCCTGATGACCGATCTGCACGACAGGGACCGTCGACGTCCGCATGTGATAGTAGGCACGATCGGCGTCGGCAAGACTGCGCTTCTCGTGCGCCTCACTGAGCGACTTGCCCGGAAAGGCGCCGCACCTGTCGTCCTACAGTTGCGGGATATCCAGGACGTCGAAGACATGACGGATGCCAGGCAGAAACTGAATTTCGCCGAGTTGGCCCGGCAGCGCTTCCTCGAAGAGGTCTCGGACAAGACACTTTCGCCGTCGGAAGGCGAGAAGATCTGGCAGCGCCTGCGCTATCAGCAGGACAGGGTCGTCGTACTGGCCGACGGCCTTGAGGAAGCACTCAGAAAACACCCCGACCGCGACAACCTCATCCGCCAGGCCATCACCGAGGCTGACGAGGCAATGCTTCCCCTAGTCGTCACCTCCCGTCCCAACGACTCCCTGGAGGCGGTGCAAGCCGCACTCACGGCGCTTGAACCGCTCAGTGAAGAGGCCGCGTTGTCCTATGTTTCTTCGGGCAGCAACTGGCGTTCCGACAAGCAGCGGCTGGACTGGGTCGTGGAGGCGGCCAATGTCGCCGGATCCCCCCTCTACCTCGAGATTGCCAGGGAACTGGAGACGCTGGGACGACTGGCCCCGATCGTCGGTGGCGGAGACGATCCGTCGGACACACGCGATCAGGACGAATGGGCTTTGCGGTACGACTTGCTGGAAGCCTGGACCGAGGCGCTCATCGACGGCGCGCTCTTCCCCGAACAGCCCATTTCCCATCTGGGGCGACGCATGACGGTGGAGTATCTGTCCGCCCTTGCGTGCGCCGCGCTCTGGGAAAGCTCCGCCGAGGTCTCTTACGATGCTCTCACCGAGCAAGGCGACGTCGACGGCAGCATGGACCGGGAGGCCCTTGCGGCGATCATGGGACGGCTGCACAACCGCGTGAAGCCCGAACTACTTGAAAAGATTCGGATCGGCGCACGTACCGCCGGTAGCTGGGGCAGCCGCCTGGGCCTGGTGGACGACCGGGGACAGGGCATCCGCTTCCGGCACAGCGTGGTGCAGGCCTATTTGGCCTCCCGGTACATGGCCCCTCTGCTCGAGCAGAGCACCAAGATTGGCACTAAGGGATCGAACTACTTCAGAAAGGCGCTGAACCACCCCGGCAGGGAACTCAGCACAGCCCTCGTACTCCATTCCCGCTCACTCGAGTGCATGTGCAGTTGCAGTACAGCGCCACAGCTGTGCACGACGCACCACAGCAGGGAATTGCTCAGAAGAGCAGCAGAGAACGCGCTGACCCGAGGCGACGTGTGGGGCGACAGCGACGAGGAGCAGGATCTACGGATCAAGGCCCTGGAGATGTACTCCGCCGCGCTGGATATCGACAGCTTCGATGATCAGCCTCAGCACTGGGACATCGTCAAGAAAATCCAGGACGAATGGCCGAACGTCCAGGAATACAACGAGCGCAAGCTCGACTGCGCCAAAACGGGCCTGGTCAAACGCATCGGGGCGACGGCCCGCCTGTTGGCTGGGCGTAATCCCGATGCGACGGAGAAAGAGACCGCATATGACCTGCTGTTCAACCTGGCCTGTGACGAACGTTCCCACGCCGTGCGATTCGCCATCGCGCGGGAGATCGGCGCGGGCAGTGACACGGCGTTCTACGCTCTGAAGGAGAAACTCGCGCTGCCCTTGGCAGGCAACGCCTGTCCGGCGGACGCCTCCCAGACAGGACAGGAGCGCGGAGACCCCGGAAATCGGGAGGAACGACCGTCCGACTCGACCAAGAGCGAACGGCTCCGTCGCAAGCAACGCGACAAGCGGATTCGCGAGGAGCGGAGGGAAGAGCGCGACCACGAGGACTGGGAGCAGGAAGGCGAGGAAAAGCAACGGCGTCGTCACATCATGCGGGCCTGGCTGAGCCCCATGCTGGTGAATTCCTGCACACTCGCCCACCACCGGGACACGCCATACTCAGTGCTCTGCCGTTGGACGCAAGCGATGGAAGAGAAGCAGCTCGACAGGGGGCTGGAAGTTGCCCTTGCCCAGGGTTTCAAGCAGGCCGCCAACCACCGCCATCTTCCCTCCCGGCCGAACGACACTCGAGACTTCCTCAGTGAGAAGGCGTGGGAAATGCTCGGCAAAACACATTTCTGGTTCACCCGGCTCACTCTTCTCCATGCCCTCACGCTGTGGGCGCTTCCCGACGACATCGCGCAGCGGCAGCCGTTGCACGGCCATGGCTCCAACCCTCGCGCGCAGGTGCGCCACTGGCTCCACTGGCACGATGACGACGACACAAGGATCAGGCCCCGGGACGAGCACCCGTTGGTGCGGGCAGCGGCCAGGATGTCCCGACAAGCGCTGGAGACACGGCACCCGGACCGATTTCTGTGGATCGACGAGGCCGATGTTGCATCACAGATCGGCTCGGAGACCTCCTCGTTGCACGAGCCTCGCGCGCATAACCTCTGGATACCTCCTTCCACTGGCTGGAGCACCCTCGATCCGGCAGCGCAGCAATTGCTGGCCGATGTCCTCATACTCGCCGTGCTCACCGATGAACGGGGCGACCATCAGGAAGATCTGCAACGTCGTCTGGCACGGGTAGACCGGAAGGATCCGCCGTTCCTGCCACCGTGTCTGACCGAAAGCCGCGAGTCCTTGGATCCCATGCGTACGCCCATCGGCGAGGCACCGCAGTCTCAGCCGGGCTCACAGTGCGCCGATGACTGCCCGTTCATGCTGTGCCCGTATCCCCCCAAGGGCCCTGAGTGCCGCATGGAACTCAACGAATTGTTCTGCATCAACCAGCGCGGGCTGCTCAATTTCGTGCAGCTCCACGCCTGGTCCTATCTGCGGTTCCGCCGACGGGCAGCATGGCAGCGCAAGGCAGCGGTGCCGGATCTGCGGCAATTTTGGGACCAGATGGGCGGTCGCGCCCGGGACCGGACCCGGGATGAGGTCCCCGCAAACCGCGTCCGGTCACCCCACTGACATCTCATTCCCAGCCGTGTGTCATCGCACCGCCCGGGGCCGAACAGCCCCGGGCGCTCAGCGGGTCACGGCCGAGGGCTGAGGGATCTCTTCCGGTACGGACCCGGAGCGGGGTCCCCGGCGGTTTCGGGAGCGGGCTCCGGGGCGCGGTCCGCGAAGCGGCGGGCCAGGACGGCGCAGACCATCAGCTGCATCTGGTGGAAGAGCATCAGCGGGAGGACGGCCAGGCTCGCCTGGGCGCCGAAGAGGACGCTGGCCATGGGCAGGCCCGCGGCCAGGCTCTTCTTGGAGCCCGCGAAGGTGATCGTGATGCGGTCCTCGCGCGGGAAGCCCAGCTTCCGGGAGCCGTACGTGGTCAGCGTGAGCATGAGCGCGAGCAGCACCGCCTCCACCCCGAGCAGGACGGCCAGCCGGGCGGGGGTGATCTGGTGCCAGATGCCCCGGGTCATGCCCTCGCTGAACGCCGCGTAGACGACGAGCAGGACCGAGCCGCGGTCGACCAGGCGCAGGACCGCGCGGTGGCGGGTGATGAAGCCGCCGATCCAGCGGCGGAGGAACTGACCGGCCAGGAAGGGGGCCAGCAGCTGGAGGGCGATCTCGATCATCGAGTCGGCGGAGAACCCGCCGCCGCTGCTGCCGAGGAGCAGCGCGGCCAGGACCGGGGTGACGACGATGCCGATCAGGCTGGAGAAGGAGCCCGCGCAGATCGCGGCGGCGACGTTGCCCCGGGCGAGTGAGGTGAAGGCGATCGAGGACTGGACCGTGGAGGGCACCAGGCAGAGGAAGAGCAGGCCGGTGTAGAGGGGCTGGGTGAGGACGTACGGGACCAGCCCGCGGGCGGCCAGGCCCAGCGCGGGGAAGATGACGAAGGTGCAGGCCAGCACGGTCAGGTGGAGGCGCCAGTGGCGTACCCCGTCCAGCGCCTCGCGGGTGGAGAGCCGGGCGCCGTAGAGGAAGAAGAGGAAGGCGACCGCGACGGTGGTGGCCCCGTCCGTCACGGTGGCGGCCCGGCCGCTGACCGGGAGCAGCGCGGCGAGGGCGACGGTGCCGACCAGGCCGAGGATGAAACCGTCCAGCGGCAGCCAGGAGGGGAGGGTGATCTTGCGGGTCGTGCGGAGCAGATGGTGCGGGCGGTGCATGAACTCTCTTTCTCGCTGCCGTGGGCGCGGGCGTCCGGACGGGGCCCTCTCCAGCCTGCCCGTGACCGGACCCATCGGGAATCCCGCATACCGCACTGACTGCTATCGCGTTCCGTGATGGGCGTGCCTAGGGTGGAAGGCGTGTTCGATCCCTCCCAGCTCCGTACGTTCCTCGCCGTCGCGCAGACGCTCAGCTTCACCCAGGCCGCGCACCGGCTCGGGGTGCGGCAGTCCACCGTGAGCCAGCACGTCCGCAGGCTGGAGGAGGCGGCCGGGCGGCAGCTGTTCAGCCGGGACACCCACGGGGTGGAGCTGACCGAGGACGGCGAGGCGATGCTCGGCTTCGCGCGGTCGATCCTGGAGGCGAACGAGCGGGCGGCGGGCTGGTTCCGGGGCACCCGGCTGCGCGGGCGGCTGCGGTTCGGGGCGTCGGAGGACTTCGTGGTGACCCGGCTGCCGGAGATCCTGAAGGGGTTCCGCCGTGAGCACCCGGAGGTGGATCTGGAGCTGACGGTCGAGCTGTCGGGCACCCTGCACCAGCGGCTGGAGGCGGGGAAGCTGGATCTGGTGCTGGCCAAGCGGTCCGAGGAGCGGCCGCAGGGACAGCTGGTGTGGCGGGACCGGCTGGTGTGGATCGGCGCGGAGGGGCTGCGGCTGGATCCGGGCCGCCCGCTGCCCCTGATCGTCTTCCCGCCGCCCGGGCTGACCCGGGCCCGGGCGCTGGACGTGCTGGAGCGGCACGGCAGGTCGTGGCGGATCGTGTGCACGAGCGGCAGCCTCAACGGGCTGGTCGCGGCGGCGCGCGCGGGGCTCGGGGTGATGGCGCACACCGACGGCCTGATCCCGCCGGGCCTGGTGCCGGTTCCGGAGCGGGCCGGGCTGCCGGAGCTGGGGCCGGTGGACTTCGTCCTGCTGTACGGGGAGCGGCAGCGGGACACCGCGACCCGCGCCGCGGCGGAGCGGCTCGCGGAAGCGATCCTGGCCGGGCCGGTGCCGTGACTGGCCGGGCCCCCGTGCCATGACCGGCCGGGCCCCCGTGCCGTGACGGGCCGGGCCGTGACCGGCGGAGCCCGTGGCATGACCGGCGGAGCCCGTGGCATGACCGGCGGAGCCCGTGGCACGACCGGCCGGGCCTGTGCCGTGATCGGAGAGATTCCGTGCAGAAAGTCGTCACATATCAGCCACACATGCGGTGCATAGGGTCAGACTGAGTACAAACCGGTCCCCACGGTGACCGTTTGACACCCTTTCACCTCACTGGTCAGCGCACATTCCGACCATTACCCGACGAAACACCTCTCCCGCCCGGGGCTTCGGATCGGGTACGGTCGCGGCGCTGTGCGGAGCGGCTTCAAGGAGCAGGTATTGCGCGAGTTCACCGTCCCCCCGTTGGCGCCGGCGTCCCAGGCCGGAGGACTGGCGGATGCCGTCTTCGAGCATGCGGAATCCGACCCTCATCGGGTGGCGCTGGGGCGCAAGACGCCTGACGGCCACTGGGAGGACGTGACCTCGGCCCAGTTCCGGGACGAGGTGGTGGCGCTCGCCAAGGGACTGCTGGCCCAGGGCGTCCGGTTCGGCGACCGGGTCGGCATCATGTGCCCCACCCGCTACGAGTGGACGCTGTTCGACTTCGCGCTGTGGACGGTGGGCGCGCAGAGCGTGCCGCTCTACCCGACCTCCTCCGCCGAGCAGGTCTTCTGGATGCTGCACGACTCGTCCGTGTCGGCGTGCATGGTCGAGCACGAGGACCACGCCATGACGGTCGGCTCGGTGGTCGGGCGGCTGCCGCACCTCAAGCGGCTGTGGCAGCTGGACGCCGGGGCGCTGGAGCAGCTGCTGAGCGACGGCGAGTCCATCGACGACGACCTGGTCCACCGGCACCGGCTGGCGATGACCCCGGATCAGACCGCGACCATCATCTACACCTCGGGCACCACCGGCCGCCCCAAGGGCTGTGTGATCAGCCATGCCAATCTGATGGCCGAGTGCGACAACGTCGTCGAGCGGTACGAGGACGCCTTCCACTCCAAGCGCGGCGACGAGGCCGCCACCCTGCTCTTCCTCCCCCTCGCCCACGTCTTCGGCCGGATGGTCGAGGTCGCCGCGATCCGCGGCCGGGTCAAGCTCGGCCACCAGCCGAAGCTGGCGGCGTCCGCGCTCCTGCCGGACCTCCGGTCCTTCAAGCCGACCTTCATCCTCGCCGTGCCGTACATCTTCGAGAAGGTGTTCGCGGCGGCACGCCGCCGGGCGGAGGCGGACGGGAAGTCGGGGCCGTTCGAGAAGGCGGTCGAGATCGCGGTGCGGTACGCGGAGGCGGTGGAGGAGAGGGCGTTCGGCATCGGCACGGGCCCCAGCGCCTCGCTGCGCATGCAGCACCAGTTCTTCGACAAGCTCGTGTACAGCAAGGTGCGCGGCGCGATGGGCGGCCGCGTCCGGCACGGGATGTCGGGCGGCTCGGCCATGGAGCGGCGGCTCGGGCTGTTCTTCCGGGGCGCGGGCGTCACCATCTACGAGGGGTACGGACTCACCGAGTCGACCGCGGCCGCCACCGCCAACCCGCCCGAGCGGACCCGCTACGGCACGGTCGGCCAGCCGATCCCCGGCACCACCGTGTACATCGCCGACGACGGCGAGATCTGGCTGCGCGGCGGCCAGATCTTCAACGGCTACCTCGGCGATCCGAAGGCGACCGACGCCGTGCTGCGCGACGGCTGGCTGGCCACCGGCGACCTGGGCACGCTGGACGACGACGGCTATCTGACGATCACCGGGCGGAAGAAGGAGATCCTGGTGACCTCCGGCGGCAAGACCGTCTCACCGGTGTGGCTGGAGGACCGGGTGCGGGGGCATCCGCTGGTGGCGCAGTGCGTCGTGGTCGGCAACGACCGCCCGTACGTCGCGGCGCTGGTCACCCTGGACCCGGAGGCCGTCTCGCACTGGCTGACGATGCGCGGCAAACCGGAGATGGCGGCAGCTGAGCTGGTGCGGGACCCGGATCTGGAGACCGAGATCCGGCGGGCGGTGGTCGCGGCGAACACCACCGTCTCGCAGGCCGAGTCGATTCGTACGTTCCGCATACTTGCCGCGCAGTTCTCGGAGGAGCATGGTCTCCTGACACCGTCCCTGAAGCTGAAGCGGAAGGCGATCGAACAGGCGTACGCCGTCGAGGTCGAGGCGCTGTACCACGCATAGGCGGCCGTACGGCGCACAGGCAGCCTTACCACGCCTGGGCGGACGCACCACGCCCGGCCGGCCGAGGGGACACGCGCACTCCCTGGGAACCACCGAGCCGCGAAGGGGGCACGAAATGATCGATGTCATTCTCCCCGCACTTCCCGAGCGCGAACTGACTCCGGTCTCCGAGGAGACTCCCCAGGCCCCGGCGCTGACCGGGCACATCACCCTGGGCGGACCCGTGTCCGTCCCGGTCACCTCCGAGCTGGTCGCCGGGGACCCGGAACTCCTGGCCTTCGTGGAGGCCGAGGCGCACACCGCCGTCTACCATCTGCTGCTCTGCTCGGTCAGCTGCGCACAGGACCCGCCGGAACCCGCGCTGCACACGGTCAACCTCGATCTGACCCTGTCGACGGACACCGAGGCGGCCGGGCCCGCCGCCTTCGGACCGGTCGCCTGGTCCATGTCCCCGCATCAGCTCACCGATACCGCCGACCTGTCCGCGCCCGTCCGCCTCGGCCCCCGGCTGGCGCTCCGGGACGACAGCCACGCGCCGCCGCCCGGCGAGCGGGTCTGCCTGGAGGCCCGGCGCGAGCTGCGCTCCGACCCGGGCTGGGAGATCCGCCGCACCGGCACGGTCCCCATCGGCGGTACGTACCGGCTGGCCATGGTGGTGCGGGCACCGCGGGGTACGGTGAGCCTGGCGGCGGTCGCGGTGGGCGCGACGGTACGCGAGGGGCACACCCTCCACCGTTTCCGCGCGGAGATCGCGCAGCCGGTGCGGCTCGCGGACCGGGAATGCGTGGCGCCCGGTGATCGTTGACAAGAGAGTACGTGTTCGCATTCCGACGTAAGGATCGACCGCTCGTGAGCAAGGTCCCCTTCATCACCCTCAACAACGACGTTCGGATCCCGCAGCTCGGCTTCGGCGTCTGGCAGATACCGGACGACGAGGCGCAGGTCGCGGTGCGTAACGCCCTGGACGCGGGATACCGCCACATCGACACCGCGGCCATCTACGGCAACGAGGAGGGCACGGGGAAGGCGCTCGCCGCGTCGGGCATCGCGCGCGACGAGCTGTTCGTCACCACCAAGCTCTGGAACTCCGAGCAGGGGTACGACTCCACGCTCCGCGCCTTCGACACCTCGCTGACCAAGCTCGGCCTCGAATACGTGGACCTCTACCTGATCCACTGGCCGCTGCCCGAGGTGGACAAGTACGTGGACACCTGGAAGGCGTTCGAGAAGATCTACGCCGACGGCCGCGCCAAGGCCATCGGCCTGTCCAACTTCCACCCCGCCCACACCCAGCGGCTGCTCTCCGAGGCCTCGGTCACCCCGGTGATCGACCAGGTCGAGCTGCACCCGCAGCTCCAGCAGTCGGAGCTGCGCGCCTTCAACTCCCGCCACAACATCGCCACCGAGGCCTGGTCCCCGCTGGGCCAGGGCAAGGGCCTGCTGGAGGAGCCGAAGCTCGCCGAGATCGCCGCGAAGCACGGCAAGAGCCCGGCGCAGGTCGTGCTGCGCTGGCACCTCGACCTGGGGAACGTGGTGATCCCGAAGTCCGTGACGCCGTCCCGGATCAAGGAGAACATCGACGTCTTCGACTTCGAGCTGGACTCCCAGGACCTGTCCGCGATCGGCTCCCTGGACTCGGGCAACCGCCTGGGCCCGAACCCGGACACGTTCAACCTGACCCAGGTCTGACCGACATCTGGTGAACGTCTGACAGCCGGTCGCCACCGCCCCGTCGCGCACCGCGCGGCGGGGCGGCGTCATGCCCGCGCCCGCCGAGCGCTCCCCTGCCACCGCAATTACGCTTGGCGCTCAGTAGGACACGCAGCGTGACACGCGACAGGAGAACGCACTATGCGCCGCAGACGTCGTCATGGTCTTGAGCTCGCCACGGGCTGCACCGTCGCCATTGCCGCCCTGTTCCTCGCCGGAGCGGGCATACCCGCGACCGCCAGCCCGTCCCCGCCGCCCGCTGCCCACCGGGAGGTCCCGCCCGAGGTGCTCGCCGCCATGCAGCGCGACCTGGGCCTGACGGCCGACGAGGCGCGGACCCGCATATCCAACGAGTACAAGGCCGGACAGGCCGAACCCGGCTGGCGCAAGAACCTCGGCAGCAGCTACGCGGGCACCTGGGTGGCCGGGAACACCGCCGAACTCATCGTCGGCACCACCGACGAGGCCCAGAGCGGCGCCATCACGGCCGCCGGTGCCAAGGCCACCGTCGTCGGCCACAGCCTGGAGAAGCTGAACGCCGCGAAGGACGCGCTGGACCGGGTGGCCGAGGAGCGACCCCCTTCCGCCACCACCGCCTCCCTCTGGTACGTGGACGTGAAGAGCAACAGCGTGGTCGTCCAGTCGGCCCAGCCCACCGCGGCCCAGCGGTTCATCGACGCCAGCGGCGTCGACCGCGGCATGGTGCGGATCGTGGAGTCGGCCGAGCGCCCGGCTCCCCTTTATGACCTGCGGGGCGGCGAGGCGTACTACATCAATGCCACCGCCCGCTGCTCCATCGGCTTCTCCGTCGCCCAGGGCACCCAGGCCGGTTTCGTCACCGCCGGGCACTGCGGCGACGCGGGCAACACCACCACCGGCTTCAACCGCGTCGCGCAGGGCACCTTCCAGGGCTCGGTCTTCCCCCGCAGCGACTACGCGTGGGTGGCCACCAACGCCAACTGGACGCCCACGCCCCTGGTGGTCGGCCCCAACTCCACCACCATCACGGTCACCGGCTCCCAGGAGGCGCCGGTCGGCTCGTCCGTCTGCCGCTCGGGCTCCACCACCGGCTGGCACTGCGGCACGATCCAGCAGCACAACACCAGCGTGGTCTACCCCGAGGGCACCATCCGCGGCGTGACCCGCACCAACGTGTGCGCCGAGCCCGGCGACTCGGGCGGCTCGTTCGTCTCCGGCACCGAGGCGCAGGGCGTCCTCTCCGGCGGCTCCGGCAACTGCACCGTCGGCGGTACGACGTACTACCAGCCGGTGAACCCGATCCTCAGCGCCTACGGGCTCACCCTCACCACCGGCTGACGGCCGTCACTCTTCACGGGCCGCCACGTGGAAGGTCTGCGCGGTCAGGAGGAAGGCATCCGGCCGCCGCATGATCCCGGCCTCGTCGTCCGGGTCGAGCAGCCGGTCCAGGGTGGCGAGGTCGCCGTCGTCGAGACGGTCGGCGGCGGCCTCGCGCCAACGGACCAGCTCGTTCCGTAGGAAATCGCGGCCCGCCGCGCCGAGCGGGGCGGGCAGGTCGAGCAGGAAGCTGCGGCTGGTGGCGCCGGTGAGCCCGGCCGCCGTGAGCAGCCCGGGCCAGTCCTCGACGGTCTCCGTCGCGTCCGGCAGCTCGGCCCGCATCTCGGCGAACCGCTCCGCCTGGATGGCCTCGAGCCGGGCCGGCAGATCGGGGCGGCCGAGCCCCGCGTCCCGGGGCAGAAAGCGGGTCGGCAGTCCGCCCTCGCCGAGCGCCAGCAGCCCGCCGGGGCGCAGGGCGGCGGCGAGCCGGCGCAGCGCGGCGAGCTGGTCGCCCAGATGGTGCACGGTCTTGCTCGACCAGATCAGGTCCGCGGTGCCGATCGTGGCCGGGTCGAGCCCCTCCGGCAGCTCGGCGTGCACGGTGGTGACGCGGCCGCCGAGCCCGAGCCGGGCGGCGCGCTCCCGGGCCCGCTCCAGCAGGGCGGGCGTACCGTCCACGGCCACGACCTCGGCGTCCGGGAAGGCCCGGGCGAGGAGGCAGGTCACCACGCCGGGGCCGCTGCCGACGTCGAGGACGCGGCGTACGGAGCCGTCCGACGCGGCGAACCGCTCGCGCAGCCAGGCGATGGCCTGGTCGTACACGGGGGTGTGCAACTCGGCACCCTGTTCCAGGAGCGGGGCGAAGGCGTCCCAGTCGGGCTGTTGTGTGCCCGGGTGCGTGTGGGTGTGGCCGTGGTTGTGGGCATGTGCGCCATGGTGTGCGGTCATGTCGTGAGCGTGCTCGCACCGGGGCCGTTTTGCCAAACACCCTTGCCGAATCGGCAAATCAGCTGATCTGACCAATCCGCACCCGCCCGGGCGACGAATGAGATACGACACCTGCGTGGTGTCGTACATGCTCATCCGGAAGGACGGCTAGTGAGAGAGCCCGTGTTCATCGGTGGACCGGCCCCCAGGGGCCCGGACCTCGAGGAGTTGCTCGGATTGGTGGCGCGGGGGGACCAGAACGCCTTCGCGGCGCTCTACGACGCCGTCAGCGGCTCCGTCCTCGGGCTGACGCGCAGTCTGCTGCGCGACCCCGCCCAGGCGGAGGAGGTCACCCAGGAGGTCCTGGTGGAGGTGTGGCGGACCGCGGCCCGGTTCGAACCGGCCCGGGGCAGCGCCATGGCGTGGATCATGACGCTCGCGCACCGGCGCGCCGTCGACCGCGTACGGTCCGCGCAGTCCGCGTCGGACCGCGAGGAGCGCGCCGCCCTGCTGAACCGCACCCCCGCCTTCGACGAGGTGACGGAGCAGGTGGAGGCCAGGCTGGAGCGCGAGCAGGTGCGCCGCTGCATGCAGGGGCTCACCGAACTACAGCGTCAGTCCGTGACGCTCGCCTACTACCGTGGCCGCACCTACCGCGAGGTGGCGGAGCTGCTCCAGCTCCCGCTCGGCACGGTGAAGACCAGACTCCGGGACGGACTCATCCGGCTTCGCGACTGCATGGGGGTCGGGGCATGACCAGAGCGGACCGAGCGGATCTGCACACGCTGACCGGCGCGTACGCGGTGTACGCCCTCTCCGGGCGGGAGCTGCTGGCCTTCGAACGGCATCTGGCCGACTGCGAGGCATGCGCCCAGGAGGTACGGGAGCTACGGGCCACCGCCGCCAAGCTCGGCATGGCCACCTCGCTGACGCCGTCGCCCGTGCTCAAGGACGATGTGATGCGGCGGATCGCCACGGTCCGTCAGGACCCGCCGCGGGTGGCGAGAAGCGAACCGGAGTTCTCCGGCGGCGGCACCACGCCCCGGCGTTCGTCGCGCGGCCGGTGGCAGAACTTCGCCCTCGCCGCCTGTCTCGCCGGGGCGGTGGCGCTCGGTGGCGTCGCCGTGTGGCAGAACCAGCAGGCGTCCGACGCGCGCGATACGGCCCGCCGCTCCGAACAGCAGGTGGCGCGGGTGGAAGCGGTGGCCGAGGTGCTGGCCGCCCCGGACGCCCACAGCCGCAACGCCAAGCTGACGAACGGGGCCACGGGCACGGTCGTGGTGTCGCACACCCTGGACAAGGCCGCCTTCCTCGCTTCCGGCCTGCCGAAACCGCCCGAAGGGCGGGTGTACCAGCTGTGGTTCAGCGACGGCGGCACGATGCGGTCGGCCGGGCTCATGGACACCGCCGACACGGGCACCGGCCGCGGTACGGCCGCCCTGCTGAGCGGCGCGGTCGGGAAGGCGTCGGGGGTCGGGGTGACCGTCGAGCCCGCCGGGGGCTCCAAGGCGCCGACGACCGATCCGATCGGGCTGATGTCGCTCCCGGCGGGGTGAGGGCGCCCGGTTTGACGTGCTCCCCGGACTAAAGCCTGGGGATTCCAGTCGCGGTCGGGCGACCGTCTGGGTGGCTTCCTGCTTCAACGCACTGTGCCGGGACTTTCGTCCTGGTCTTACCTGCGCTCTGCGAGGCGTTTGGCCTGTCCGCCCGTCCGGCGGCCAGGGTGTTCCGGGAGGCGTTGTCGTCGCGGTCATGGACGGCCCCGCATCCGCTGCACGTCCATTGGCGGACATGCAGGGGTTTGGGGCCGTCCTTGACTCCGCACACGGAGCACCTCTGCGAGGTCGGCTCGAAGCGTCCGATCTTCCCGAAGTACCGGCCGTACCGAGCCGCCTTGTACTCCAGCATGTGCACGAACGCCGACCACCCGGCGTCGTGCACGGACGTGGCCAGCCGGGTCCGGGCCAGGCCGGACACCGCGAGGTCCTCCACATACACCGCTTGGTTATCGCGGATGATCTGCGTGGAAGCCTTGTGGTGCCAGTCCCGGCGCCGGTCGGCCACTCGGGCGTGCTGCCGCGCGACCCGGATACGGGCCTTGGCCCGGTTCTGCGACCCCCTGGCCTTGCGGCTCAGGTCCTTCTGCAACCGCTTGAGTTTCCTCTCGGCGCGGCGCAGGAACTTCGGGGAGTGAATGCGAGTGCCGTCGGAGAGAACGGCGAAGGTGGTCAGGCCCAGATCGATGCCGACTTCGGTATCCAGCTCGGGAAGGATGTGCGGTTCGGTGTCCACCACGAAGCTCATGCAGTACCGGCCTGACGCATCCTTGGTGACGGTCAGGGACGTGGGTGCGGCGGGCAGCGGCCTGGACCAGGTGACCTTGATTGCGCCGACCTTGGCCACGTACACCGTGCCGTTGTGCTGGAGGGAGAAGGCGTTGGTGTTCAGGCGGATGGACTGCCGGTTGTCCTTCTTCGACTTGTAGCGGGGCGGGGCGACCTTGGGGCCTTTGCGTGCGCCTTTGAGGGAGTCGAAGAAGTTCTTGTAGGCGGTATCCAGGTCGCGCAGGGACTGCTGGAGCACAACCGCCGATACCTCGGCGAGCCAGGCCCGCTCGGTGGTGCGCTTGGCCTGAGTGATGCGACGCCGGGACAACTCGGCCGACGGCACATACGACAGCCCCGCCATGTGTGCTTCCTCCCGGTCACGCAGACAGTCATTCCACACCACCCGCGCACACCCGAACGCACGCGCCAACGCGCGGCGCTGTGGGGCGTCCGGGTAGACCCGGTAGTTGTAGCGGAGTTGCACGAACACGACCATACAGTGGCCTTACAGACAGCGAGGATGAATTCTGTCATGGCAGACATGCGGTTTCGGGATGCACGTTTACCCGGTCTTTGTGACCAGATACCAGCGTGGAGTGTTCACCGATGAGATGCTGACACGCTGCGAAGGAGGTCAGAGCAGTCCCGAGATGCGTTTCATCCCTGGTCTGAAGGCCGGGGCTTTCACGCAAGATGATCGGCAAGCGAGAGACGTGACCACACGCACAACACCCACCACCTCGATCGCCGTCTTCACCTCCGACCTGCGGCTGCGCGACAACCCCGTGCTCCACGCGGCGCTCCGCGCGGCCGACCGGGTGATCCCGCTGTTCGTCGTGGACCGCCGGGTGGCCGCGGCGGGGTTCGCCGTGCCCAACCGGGTGGCGTTCCTGCGGGACTGCCTGGCCGACCTCGACGCGGGCCTGCGGGAGCGCGGCGGCCGGCTGGTCATCCGTACGGGTGACGCGGTGGAGGAGATCCGCCGGGTGGCCGAACAGGCCGACGCCGGGGAGGTGCACATCGCGGGCGGGGTGAGCGCGTTCGCGGGGCGGCGGGAGGCGCGGCTGCGGGAGGCCCTGGGCGGGGCGCTGAGGGTGCACGGCGCCGTGCTCACCGCCGCCGAACCCGGCACCGTCACCCCGTCCGGGAAGGACCACTTCGCGGTCTTCACCCCGTACTTCCGCGCCTGGCAGGGCGTCGAACTGCGCACGCCCTTCGCCGCGCCGCGCGGCGTGCCGGTGCCGTCCGGGGTGCGGTCCGAACCGGTCGCCGCCGTGTCCCTTTTGGGCTCCGGCAGCCCCTCCCCCGGGCTGCCCGAGGGCGGCGAACGGGCCGGGCGCCGCCGCCTCACCGCCTGGCTGCGGTCGGGGCTGGGCGCCTACGCCGACCGTCAGGACGACCTGGCGGGCGACGCCACCTCACGGCTCTCCCCCTACCTCCACTTCGGCTGCCTGTCCCCGGTGGAGCTGGTGCACCGCGCGCGGAAGTCCGGCGGGCCCGGCGCCGACGCCTTCGTACGGCAGCTCGCCTGGCGCGACTTCCACCACCAGGTCCTCGCCGCCCGCCCGGACGCCTCCCACACCGACTACCGCCCGCGCGGCGACCGCTGGCGCTCCGACGACGACGCCGTCGCCGCCATCGCCGCCTGGAAGGCGGGCCGCACCGGCTATCCGCTCGTCGACGCGGGGATGCGGCAGCTGGCGGCGGAGGGGTGGATGCACAACCGGGCCCGGCTGCTGGTGGCGAGCTTCCTGACGAAGACGCTGTACGTGGACTGGCGGGTGGGGGCGCGGCACTTCCTCGACCTGCTGGTGGACGGGGACGTGGCGAACAACCAGCTCAACTGGCAGTGGGTGGCCGGGACGGGCACGGACACCCGCCCCAACCGCGTCCTGAACCCCCTCGCGCAGGCGCGCCGCTTCGACCCGGACGGCGCGTACGTACGGCGCTGGGTCCCGGAGCTCGCCGAGGTCCCCGGCCGACGCGTCCACACCCCCTGGTCGCTCCCCGGCGTGTCCTACCCGCCCCCGATCGTGGACCTGGCGGAAGCCGCCGCCCGCTTCCGCGAACACCGCCATACCCGCTGACCCGGAGCCTTCCCCACCCCGCCCCTACCCACCCCGCGGTCGTCTCAGGGGCCTATGTGGATGTGGGAGGCCCACAGCCCCGGCATGCGCGGGTACGCGGCGCGCAGTTCCCTGATCGCCTCGTGCAGGGCCAAGGCCGGGTCGTACTCCCCCGATGTCAGGCGTCCGTAGAAGCTCCTGGTGACCCTCACCGCGATCTGGTCGTTCACGCGCCACAGAGTGCCGACGACATCCCGGTATCCCGCCACGGCCAGTGCGGCACCGAAATGCGTGGACTCGTCCGGCAGCAGAATCGAGTTCTGTGTCGTCTCGCAGGCCGACAAGAAGGCGAGTTCGGCGTCCGGCAGGTCCAGCCGCAGCACGTCGTCGGTCGAGAAAGGGCGCTCCTCGCAGTCGTGCAGCAACAGCACCGCACCGTCGTGCGTGTTGATGCCGTGGCCCGCGAAGTGCAGCCACGGATGGCCTGCCAGTTCCCGCTCGAAGGCGTCCCGCGTGGCCGCGGCGCCGCGCAGCGTGCGGGCCCGGGGGAACAGGTCCGCCAGGAAGTCCGCCTCCTGGTCGGCACCGGGCAGCGACGACGCGCCCGGAGTCTCCGGCATGCTGACGACCAGCGGTCGGCGGTCGGTCACGGGCGTGCGGCGCCGACCGTGTTGCAGCAGCCGGACCGTCGGGGCGTACGACGACACCGCCAGGTCCAGCAACGAGGGGCCACCAGGGACGGAGGCCGCATGGAGGGGGAGGTAGCACAACGGGCCGGAGGGAACCCACCACACCCGTCGCGGCGCGTCCTGCTGTCCCAACCCGGCCGTCTCCAGGACCGGCGCCACCGCCGACTCCCACAGCGCCTCCAGCACGTCCCCGACCGCACGCTGCCGACGCAGATACTCCTCCTGGTCCTGCTCGGCGAGCGCCGCTTCGGCCCCGTTCAGGGCGCCGTACAGCGTGCGTACCAGCTCCTCCGTCCGAGCCTTGCCCAGGCGGGGCAGCCGTACCGCACGCGTCCCGTCGGACCGGAGCACCAAGGCGTCTCCGCGCAGGGAACCGGTGCTGAGCAGGACAACGGGCTCTCCGTCGCGGGCCACCGCCGCCAGGTCTTCGTGGCGGGGGGCCCGCCTGAACCGTTCGAAGCCCTCGACGGCCCGGATGCGCTGCGTGACCCGGTCCCGCCGGGCCAGCAGAGCAAGCCGGCGGGCGGCATGGTTCGGGCTGGTCGCGTCCGTGCCGGTGTCGAAGCGGTGCAGTGCGTCCGAAGCCTCCCGGTACTCGCGGGCGAGTGCGGGCACGGCCCGTGCGAGGCCGACCGTCTCGGTGCGGTCCCCCAGGGTCTCGTGCAGCAGGATCGCGCGATGCTCCTCCAGGGCGACCACCGCCTGCTCGCTCTCACCGGCGGAGACGAGACAGGTCACCAGATCGGCGAGCAGGCCCCGAGCGCGCAGCAGCCACTGCCGGCGGGCGGATGCGGGGATGCCGAGGGCGTCCTGCTCGCGGGCCAGCCCCAGCCCCAGCCGCAGCTGATCGGCCGCAGCCGTCCACTGCTCGTTCCCCATGGCCAGGGTGGCGTAGAGACGCACGGCATTGATCTGCCGGAACGGTGCCTCGGTCCCCGAGTCCGCCGTGGCGGCGGCGCCGAGGGCCGCCAACGCCTGCTCGTCCGCACCGGCCTTCCCGAACAGGGTGGCGAGCGCAGCTTCCGCGTAGCCGAGCAGCTGCTGCCACTGGGCCTGACACTGCGGCTCGTGAGCCGTGGCCGCGACCCGCCGTGCCGCCTCGGAGCGGACCTCCTCCAGCTTGGCACGATCCACTCTGGCCATGGCCCACAGCATCGTGGCCTGTGCCCGGTACATCCGCAGGCAACTCACCAGCTCGGCACGGTCGGGCGCGTCCGGTGACGCCGTCATCGCCGTGTCGGGTATGGCGGCGCTCTCCCGGAGCAGGACTCCGGCGCGGGTGAAGACATCCAGCGCCTCCGTCACGCCGCGGTCGGCCTCGTCCGCGTCGTCCAGAACCAGCGCCCGGCGGGCGAGACAGTGGCCGAGGTGCAGCAGGATCGTCGCGGGCAGGTGCTCGCGCTCGGGCGAAGCGCCCGGGGCGACCAGGTCCCACGCGTCGCGCAGGGCCGTGACGGCCTCTTCCACCTCGTCGGGACCGCACTTCGCGCCGTACATGTTGAACTTGTGCTCGTGGGCCGTCATCAAGGTCCGGCCCAGGTCCATGAGGTAACCGGCCTTGAGCTCGGTCTCCTCCACAGGGAGCCTGTCGAGAGCGAGGCGCACGCTGACCGTGGCTTGGTGGATGTCGTCCCAGACACACGAGTGCAGGAAGCGGACGCGGAACAGACGCGCGTGATCGCCCGCGTAGCAAGCGGAGCGCACCTTGTCCTCGTGGCCCTGGAGCCCCCTCGACACGGACCCGGCGAATTCCGCGTCGCCGAGGGCGGACATCGCGTCCTGCAGGAGAGCTGGATCGCCCGTGGCGTGGAACCGGCGCTCCTGTCGCTCCGCTTCTGCCAGTGCGGCGGCCTCGGCCGCGACGAACTCGGCCGCCACGGAGCCCTTCAGCATGGCTCTCTCCGCGGGCGAGGCGGCATGCAGCACTCCGACCAGCTCCAGATACCGCTGGACGATGGGGCGTTCGGGTCGGCCGCCGGCACGGGCATCATGCCCGCTGGACACCGGCGACGGTGCGGCCGGGGACGGCGCTTCCGGGCGGACCGGGGGTGGGGGTTCCTCGCCGATGGACCGGAGGAAGTCGTCCACGTCCGCCTTGAGATGCGGGTCGAAGAGGTGACGGGACAGGTGACGCGCGTCCGCCACGACATCGTCGCCGGGTACACCGCGCCGCATGGCCACGAGCCGTCGCTTGCTCGCAAGGTACTCGCTGAAGGGCCGTTGATCCCTCCGCCGGCGGCGCGCTGTGGGAAGGTGTCTGCCCCGGCGCAACACCTCGGCCTCCCGCAGTACGGCCTGCGGGCGGGCGGCGAGCTGGGAGTGCTGGAACAGCAGCCACAGGTCGTGGTCCGTCGCGCCCTCTTCGTCCCCCAGGCACCGCCAGCGCTCCCGGTGCAGCTTCCCGAGGCGGTGCAGCACCCCGGCGCACAACGAGTAGCTGCCGCGCGCCCGCCACAGGATCCACGGCGCCGAGGCGGTGAGCGATGTGTCGAACAACCGTGCCGGATCGCGCGCCTCGACCACCGCGTCGATCCAGCGGGCGAACTCCGCCACCAACTGGTGTGCTTCTTTGGCCAATGCTCGCTCCCCCCCACGTCACATCGGATCGCAGCGTAACTTGGCGACCGCAGATACCGACTTCATGAAACGGGCCCGTCGATGCCGCTTCCCTCCACCGTTCCCCAGCTCCTGCTGATCGTCGTCGCTCTCCTGCCGGGCATCACCTACCAGCTGGTGCGGGAACACGGACGCGGCCCGGTTCCCGCGGAGACGGAGACCGGGCACCGGATCCTCCGGGCGCTGACCGCCTCGGTGGTGCTGGACAGCCTGTACTTCGCCGTACTCGGCACCCATCTCGTGGAACTCCTGCGCCCGGCGAGCTACCCCGCACGAACGCGCGACGCGGCCCTCCACGCACTGCTGTTGCTCTTCGCCCTCCCGGCGCTGGGCGCCGCGCTGCTCTCCTGGCGCGAGCGGCGCACGCTCCGGGGGCGCTACCGCCCCACGCCGACCGCGTGGGACCACGTCTTCCGTGACCGGGGGGCGTCGTTCGTCCGGGTCCGGCTCAAGGACGGTACCTGGGTGGGGGGTTGGTTCGGCAGTGGGTCGTACGCCACGTCGTACCCCCAGCCGCCCGAGCTGTATCTTCAGTCCACCTGGCGCATGGCCCCCGACGGCAGCTTCGTGGCCCGAGTCGACGGCACATCCGGCCTCTATGTGCGAGCCGAGGACATCGACATACTGGAACTGCTGGAGCCACCGTCGCGAGCGAGCCCCCGCCCCGACGGGGCATGACCGCGTACAGGAGAAGTTCACCATGGCACAGGGCAGCACCCCCGCCGACGGCCTGACCCCCGACGAACTGGCTCTGTTCCGTTCCCCCGGCGAGCCCCGAGGCTACGCGCCTGCCACGGAGGAGCCGGAACCAGAAGAGGCACCGCAGGGGCCGGCCGGAGCCTCGTCCACCGCGTCGAGCACGACGGCACCGCTGGACACCTGACGCCAGGCGTACACCGTACCGAGCAGCCGACGGCCTGGGTCACGCCTTTTGTCCGCGCCCCCGGTTGTGCGGCGGGGCGAGGTGGGGGCTCGGGGCGCGGCGGCGGGGTAGGGGGAAGAAGCCGCTCGTGCGGGAAGCGTAGGCGGCGAAGCCCGGGCGGTCGGCCATGTGGCGTTCCAGCAGGGCCTTGCCGGACCCCCGGGTCAGCAACAGGCTCATCACCACGGGCGAGATGACGGAGACGGCGGTGGCCTGCCACCCCGCACAAGCGAGCAGGTACAGGCCCCACCAGACGCAGAAGTCGCCGAAGTAGTTGGGGTGCCGCGTCCACCGCCACAGCCCCTGGTCCATGATCCGCCCCCGGTTGCGCGGATCGGCGCGGAAGCGGGCGAGTTGGGAGTCGCCGACGGCTTCGAAGGTGAGGCCGAGGAGCCAGAGGGCGGCGCCCGCGGCCGCGGCGGGGCCGAGGGCGCCGGTGGCGTACTGGGCGGCCTGGACCGGGAGGGAGACGAGCCAGATCAGGGCGGCCTGGAGGAGGTAGACGACGCGCAGGGCGTAGAGGTGGCGGTTGCCGGGGGCGCGGGCGAGGAGGCGTTCGTAACGGGGGTCTTCGCCGTGCCCGCAGCGCCGTACGCCGATGTGGACGGCGAGCCGCAGCCCCCAGACGGCGGTGAGCACGGTGGTGAGCAGCCGCCGGGTGCCGTCGCCGTGGCCGTCGGAGGCGGCGAAGGTGACGAGGGCGATGGCGGTGAAGCCGAGCCCCCACGCCACGTCGACGATGCGGTGGACTCCCTTGGCGAGGGCGACGAGGAAGGTGACGAGCATGATGAGCAGAGCGGCGATGGCGCTGTACACGAGGCCCACGCCGAAGGCGGGCCAGGGGAATGCGGTCATGCGGCCTCCAGCGCGGGCGCCGGGTACCAGTCCGCGGGCGTGTCGGGCATGCCGCTGACGCCGCGCGCGGTGGGCCGTACGGCGAGGATCTGGTCGATGCCCATGCGGCGTTCCTCGAAGGCGAGCGCGCCACCGGCCAGGTAGAGCCGCCACATGCGGGCGGTGTGGTCGCCCGCCAGCAGCCGGAAGGCGTCCCACTGGGCCTCCAGCGCCTCGCGCCAGGCGCCGACGGTGCGGACGTAGTGTTCGCGCAGGGATTCGGAGGTGCGCACCTCCAGCCCGGCGGCCTCCAGCAGGCCGATGGTGTCGCCGAGGGGCCGCATGTGGAGGTCGGGGGCGACGTAGGTTTCGATGAAGGCGCCGCCGCCGGGGGTTCCGGCGGCGCGGGACATCTGCTGGACGAGGGCGCGGCCGCCGGGCCGCAGCATGCCGTGGAGGGTGCGGGCGAGGCGCGGGTACTGGTCGTGGCCGACGTGTTCGCCCATCTCCACGCAGGCCACGGCCTCGTACTGGCCGCCTTCCAGGTCGCGGTAGTCGCTCAGGACGACCTCGACGAATTGGCCGAGGCCGAGTTCGTCGACCCGTTCGCGCACGAAGTCGCGCTCCTCGGGCACCAGGGTGACGGCGGTGACCTGCGCCTTGTGGCGGTCGGCGGCGTACAGGGCGAGGGCGCCCCAGCCGCAGCCGATGTCCAGCAGCCGGGCGCCGGGCACCAGGGCGAGCTTGCGGCAGATGACCTCCAGCTTGTCGCGCTGCGCGTCGGCGAGGCCGTACGAGGGGTCGTGGCTGGTCCAGTAGGCGCAGGAGTACGCCATGGAGGGGTCGAGCAGCCGCTCGTAGAACTCGCTGAGGAAGGCGTGGTGGTGGCTGATGGCGGCGCGGGAGCGGGTCCGGGAGTACGGGGCGCCGCCGAGGCGGGCGCGGCCGCCGGGGGCGGCCGGAGGGGGGCCGATGGC
>NZ_RIBZ01000314.1:0-51756 GCF_003721215.1 Streptomyces botrytidirepellens | reverse complement strand
CTCCAGCGGTCGGATCGGATGTCACCGCACATCCAACCGCCACGACCGCCGACCCGGCGAACCTATGCGGTCACAGCACTAGACGCGTCATACCGGCCGCCGGGCCCGGCGGCCGGTATGACGCGCCGGCTTTACTTCACCCAGTAGCGCACGTTGCGGAAGCGGGCCTCGGCCTTGCCCGAACCGTGGTGGTAGACGCCGTTCTTGAAGTAGCGCGTGGCCGGTCCGCGGTCGTCGGCGGTCAGCACCAGCTTGTCGTCCGCGTAGACCTGGATCGTTCCGGCGCTCGCGTCATGGGCGACCTTCAGATTCCACCAGGTGTTGTAGATCCCGGTCTTGATGGTCTCGTTCGTGTAGCGCTTGAGCGTGCCGCCGTTCGCGCTGGACGCCCGGAACATGATGTCGGTCGCGGGGGTCCCCGACGGGCGCTGGGTGCGCAGGATCTGCATGATGTCCGCGCCGTTGGTGCCGGACGGGACGTACACATCGGCGTCCCACATCTGCTTGCCCGAGGTGTAGTCGTTCTTCCAGCGCATCTCGGTGCGCGGATTGGTCGAACTGCCTTCCTCGAACGGCTCGTCGGTGGCGTTCACCCACATGGTGTGGGTCTTGGTGCTGGAGTTGTAGCTGTAGCGCTCGCTGAGATCCAGGTTGTACGGCTTCTGCATGCTGTACGTGTACGACTTCTGCGTCCATCCGTCCGTCGGGTCGGCGGCAGGGTCGGCCGCCGTTGCCCCGTGTGCGGTCGCCGTCCCCGTCAGCGCGGCCATGAGCGCGCCGACGGCGACGCCCACTCTGACTCTCATGCGTAACGCGGGCATGTGCCCACCTCCAGTCGTCATGGTCCAGACCAGGCGTCAACGTAGGCCAGGGTTGATGACGTGTCCATATCAATGAACGGAGTTCTTTGCTTTCATAGCTCTCGTTCAGGGATGTGACCCGACTCAGGGGTGTGACCCGACCAGCTGCTCGCACCAGATGGTCTTGCCCGTGTGGGTGTGCCGCGTGCCCCAGCGCTGGGTGAGCTGGGCGACCAGCAGCAACCCGCGGCCGCCCTCGTCGGAGAGGCGGGCCCGGCGCATATGGGGCGCGGTGCTGCTGGCGTCGGACACCTCGCAGATCAGCGTCCGATCGCGGATCAGCCGCAGCTGAATGGGGCCCTCCGCGTGCCGGATGGCGTTGGTGACCAGCTCGCTGACCACCAGCTCCGTGATGTACGACGCGTCCGCGAGCCCCCAGGCGTCGAGCCGGCGCGACGCCCACGACCGGGCCGACGCCACCGTGACCGGGTCGGCCGCCAGATCCCGTACCGCGAACCGGTCCGTGCCCAGGGCCTGGGTGCGGGCGATGAGCAGCGCGGCGTCGTCGGCGGGGTGGTCCGGCAGCAGATCGCCGAGCACGTGGTCGCACAGCGCGTCGAGGGAGGGCGCGCGGTGGGTGAGCGTCTGGCACAACTCCTCCAGCGCGCCGTCCAGTTCGCGTTCCGGTTCACGGAAGCCGAGCAGCCCGTCGGTGTAGAGCGCGAGCAGGCTGCCCGGCGGCAGCTCCACCTCCACCGCCTCGAACGGCAGCCCGCCGAGGCCCAGCGGGGGACCGGCGGGCAGCTCGAGCAGCCGCGCCTCGCCGTCCGGGGTGACCACGGCGGGCGGCGGATGCCCGGCCCGGGCCACCGAACAGGTGCGGGTGACCGGGTCGTAGACCGCGTACGTACAGGTGGCGCCGAGGATGGCGGGGTCGCCCCCGTCGCTGCCTCCCGCCTCCGCTTCCGATTCCGTTCCGGTTTCCGCCTCCGCCGCGAGCCGGATCACCACATCGTCCAGATGCGTCAGCAGCTCGTCCGGCGGCAGATCGACATCCGCCAGCGTACGGACCGCCGTGCGCAGCCGTCCCATGGTGGCCGCCGCGCTGATGCCATGGCCGACGACATCGCCCACCACCAGGGCGACCCTCGCCCCGGACAGCGGAATCACATCGAACCAGTCGCCCGCCAGCCCCGACCGGCCCCCGCGGGCAGATAGCGGGACGCGGTCTCGACCGCCGCCTGTGCCGGAGTGCCCCGCGGCAGCAGGCTCTGCTGGAGGCTGAGCGCGGCGGTGCGCTCGCGGTCGAAGCGGCGCGCGTTGTCCAGGCAGATCGCGGCCCGCGCCACCAGCTCCTCGGCCAGCAGCTGGTCGTCCTCCGTGAACGGGTCCTTGGTCCGCCGGTAGAACATGGTGATGCCCAGCGTCATCCCGCGCGCCCGGATCGGCACCCCCATGATCGACTGGAACCCGTACTCCCGGAACTTCTCCGCCCGGGCGGGGTCCCGCGCCAGCCAGTCCCGCATGTCCCGGTCCGTGACCCGGTGCCGGGTCGACCGGCCCGTGGCCATGCAGCGCACGGCGGGCGTGTACGGCGGGTAGATGTCCACCTCGCCCGGCTGCCGCACCGCCTCCGGCGCCCCCTCGATGATCGACTGGTTCGCCGCCCGGCGCAGCGCCACCACCCCGCTGAACGGACCCGGCTCATCGCCCCTGAGCAGCGTCTCCAGCAGATCGACGGTCACCCAGTCGGCGAGCCGCGGCACCACCGCGTCGGCGAGCTCCCGCGCGGTGCGCATCACATCCAGGGTGCTGCCGATCCGGGTGCTCGCCTCGTTCAGCAGCGTCAGCCGCTCCCGGGACCGGATCTGCTGGGTCACGTCGGCGACCGTCGTACACAGCCCGAGCGTCTCCCCGTCCGCGCCCCGCAGGGCCGAGGCCGAGGCCAGGAACACCGAGTCCCGGTCCGGGTTCGCGGGCAGCCGCCCCCGCATTTCCCCGCTGAACGCCGTCTCGCCCGTCTCCAGCACCCGGCGCAGCCGCTGCTCCCACGCCGCCGCGTCCGGACCCGACAACACCTCCGGCAGCCGCAGCCCCTTGCGGTCGGCCTCCGAGATCCCCGACATCCGCGTCATGGCGGCGTTCTGCCGGATGCACCGGAGATCCGTGTCGTACATGGTCACGGCCACCGGGGAGACGGAGAACAGCCAGTCCACGACCGCCCGCTCCACCTCCTGGGGCAGCGGCCGCGGCCCCGCGGCGTCCTCGACCGACGCCACCAGCACCCACGGCCCCCGCGTAGCGCGATCCATCAGCCGGTGCCCCGCCCCGCGCGCCCGCACCACCCGGCCATCGGCACACCGCGCGGACAGCCACCCCAGCCAGTCGTCCCGCTCCGGCGGCCCGTCCCAGAACGGCGCCCCGCCCTCGGGCATGAGCAACTCCCCGGCCCGCCGCCCCACGGCGTCCTCCGCGGTATGCCCCAGCGCCCGTTCGGCACCGCGATTCCAGCCCGTGACGATGCCGAACTCATCGACCGTGATCACGGCGGTCCGCGGGACCTCGGCGTTCATGCGCCCATCTCCTCCTTACCGAGCATGCACCCGCCGCCAGGGCCGTTCAAACGAGCGCGGCGAGGGCCGATTACTCAGGGGAAGTGGGCGCCTTCACCGAGTTGCCGGTCGCAAGCCACTGATCACCTTCGTGACCCATGGCGAGCTGACCAGGTGGACAGAGATCCGGCACCGGGGCAGTCGGCGGCCGCCGTTCATCGGGCAGTGCACCCGATGGACGGCGCCGACCAGGAGAGGTCAGTTGGGAATGGAGTCCTTGTAATCGCCCGCGTTGAAGTACCACAGTTGTTCAACGGTTGAAAAGTTCCTGACCAGGGCGGCCTCAGTCCACTCCGCTCCGAAGTCATCCTTGAGTCCCAGCCCGGCCGAAGGATTCAGATACGGGGCGATGTTCATCAAATGGGCGCCTCCTCCTGACCAGTCAGGGCGGAAGCACCACTTCTGCCGATCTGAGTCGTCGGGCTCCTTGAGGAGGGGCTGGCTGGCGAGAGAGATTTTCGGCTCATCGCTGCCGGCGTCCAGGCGGAAGGTTTTGCCGTCTTGAGATATTTCAATGTGACAGACCGTCCAGTAGTCTTCCTCTCCGATTTTCCGCGTCGTCCACCGCTGCGGGTAGTTGTCATAGGTCGCGTAGCGAACGCTGCATATGAGTGCTCCGTCGAAACACCTGCCTCCCTGCACAGTGAGACGGCTCCCATTGAGGCGGTTCACCAGCAGTTGCTTCTCGCCCTCATACGACATGACTACTCCTTAACTCTCGTCGTTCACGTACTCCGGGAAGGTCTGCGCGGAGTGCGGGGACGTAAAACTCCTGCCGACTCGATTCACTCATGCGGGTGAACGTGTCACGTCGCGGTTGCATTGATGTCCATTCCTGACCTACCTGATCAGCGACGTCGTGCCGCACCAAGGCGTGATGGCTAAGGCGCTTGGCCAAAGCCGAGAAGTTTCGGCCGGTTCGACCCTGCTGTCGCAACCTGCTTGACGCGGGCCTGAATTGGGTCGCTTCCGCCCGGAACCTCTCGTTCAGCGCACCGAGTTGCCCCGCAGGAGCGGAGTGTTAGGGTCCAGTGCGGGTAAAGATCATCTTCTTGCGCCCCCCGACAGTTGCGACCGGCCGTTGCTGTCGTTCCCTCTCCCGCTCCTATGGATGGATGGCGCCTTCATGTCTATGCCGTTCGACCCGACCACTGCCGACCAGGACGGCCGACAGCCGCAGTTGAGCCTGGCCACGGCTGCCGCGCGGAATCTGGCGAGTACGACCAAGACCCCTCCGCAGATGCAGGGCATCTCCTCGCGGTGGCTGCTGCGCCTGCTGCCGTGGGTGCAGGTCTCCGGAGGGGCGTACCGAGTGAACCGGCGACTCACGCACACCCTCGGCGACGGCCGGGTCGAGTTCGTCGCCACCGGCGCGGACGTCCGGGTCATTCCCGCCGAGCTGCGTGAACTGCCGCCGCTGCGGGACTTCACGGACGAACAGGCCCTGGGCGCGCTGGCGGAGCGGTTCGAGCAGCGGGAGGTGGCCGCCGGCGAGACCATAGTGGAGTCGGGCCGCCCGGCCGACGAGGTCGTTCTCATCGCGCACGGCAAGGGCAACAAGCTGGGCACCGGCAAGTACGGCGACCCGACCGTCCTCGGTGTGCTCGCGGACGGCGACTACGTCGGCGAGGGGCTGCTGACCGGCTCGGCCGGCGAGTGGGAGTTCACGGTGCGCGCGGTGACGGCGTGCACCGTCCTGAGCCTGTCCCGGGCGGCCTTCGAGGAGGTCCAGGGCCGCTCGGAAGGGCTGCGCACGCACCTGGAGGCGCTCCGCTCCGTCGCTCGCCCGCCGCAGAACAAGCAGGGGGAGGCCGCCATCGACCTGGCCTCCGGACACGAGGGCGAGTGGACCCTGCCCGGCACCTTCGTCGACTACGAGCTCAGCCCCAGGGAGTACGAGCTGAGCGTCGCCCAGACCGTGCTCCGCGTGCACAGCCGCGTCGCCGACCTCTACAACGATCCCATGAACCAGGTGGAGCAGCAGCTCCGTCTCACGGTCGAGGCACTGCGCGAGCGCCAGGAACACGAGCTCGTCAACAACCGTGACTTCGGTCTCCTCCACAACGCCGACCTGAAGCAGCGCATCCGTACGCGCAGTGGGCCACCCACCCCCGACGACCTCGACGAGCTGATCTCGCGGAGGCGCAAGACCCAGTTCCTGCTCGCCCACCCGAAGGCGATCGCGGCCTTCGGCCGGGAGTGCAACAAGCGCGGGCTCTACCCGCAGGGCGTGGAGCTGGAGGGCCACCAGGCGCCGGCCTGGCGCGGCATCCCGATCCTGCCCTGCAACAAGCTCCCGGTCAGCTCCACCGGCACCAGCTCCATTCTGGCGATGCGCACGGGCGAGGAGGACCAGGGCGTCGTCGGTCTCCACCAGACCGGCATCCCCGACGAGATCGAGCCCGGCCTCAACGCCCGCTTCATGGGCATCGACGAGAAGGCGATCATCTCCTACCTGGTCAGTACGTACTACTCCGCGGCGGTACTCGTCCCGGACGCGCTCGGCATCCTCGAAGACGTCGAAATCGGCCACTACGGGGACTAGAGATGCCTGGCGGATCAGGGTGCGCGCCCCTGGGTGATCCGCCGGACACGGCTTGATCGCACGCTTCGCATTCAGGAAAGGGCCGGGCACCCGTGACACAGCCTTTTGAACTGCCGGACTTCTACATGCCGCACCCCGCGCGCCGGAACCCTCATCTGGAGGAGGCGCGGCAGCACTCGAAGCGGTGGGCCCGTGAGATGGGCATGCTCGAAGGCTCGGGGGTCTGGGAGGAGCGGGACCTCGACGCGCACGACTACGCCCTGCTGTGCGCCTACACCCACCCCGACTCGTCCGGCCCGGCCCTTTCCCTGGTGACCGACTGGTACGTGTGGGTCTTCTTCTTCGATGACCACTTCCTCGAGGAATTCAAGTACACGAACGACCGGGAGGGTGCCAAGGCGTATCTGGACCGGCTGCCGCTCTTCATGCCGACCGACCCGGCCGCGGCCGTCCCCGAGCCGACGAACCCGGTCGAGGCCGGTCTGGCCGACCTGTGGGCCCGTACGGTGCCGAGCATGTCCGCGGACTGGCGGGCGCGGTTCGCGGAGAGCACCGAGAACCTCCTCAACGAGTCGTTGTGGGAGCTGTCGAACATCAACGCCCACCGCATTCCCAACCCGGTCGAGTACATCGAGATGCGCCGCAAGGTCGGCGGTGCCCCCTGGTCGGCGGGGCTCGTCGAGTACGCGATCGGGGCCGAGGTGCCCGCGCCGGTCGCCGCCTCACGCCCGTTGCAGGTGCTGCGGGACAGCTTCTCCGACGCCGTGCACCTGCGGAACGACCTGTTCTCGTACCAGCGCGAGGTCGAGGAGGAGGGAGAGAACAGCAACGGCGTGCTGGTCCTGGAGACCTTCCTCGGCTGCGCCACACAGGAGGCCGCCGACGCCGTCAACGACCTGCTCACTTCCCGCCTCCAGCAGTTCGAGAACACCGTCTTCACCGAACTCCCCCCGCTCTTCGCCGAGACCGGCCTGAGCCCGGACCAGTGCGCGGCCGTCCTCGCCTACGTCAAGGGGTTGCAGGACTGGCAGTCGGGCGGCCACGAGTGGCACATGCGGTCCAGCCGCTACATGAACGCAAGCGGGGCGCAGGGGAGCCCGGCCCCGTCGGGACTCGGCGGCTTCTCGCTCCTGCCGAGCGGGCTGGGCACCTCCGCGGCGCGGATCGGGCTGACGACCACCCGCCGGGCCGAGGCCGGCCGGCTGCGGAGCTTCACCCACGTCCCGCATCAGCGTGTGGGGCCCTCTCAACTGCCCGACTTCTTCATGCCCTTCACCACCCGGCTCAGTCCGCACCTGGACGGTGCCCGGCGGAACGTGGTCGAGTGGGGGCGCCGCATGGGCATGCTCGAAGCCCAGCCCGGCATCCCGGGCTCGCACATCTGGAACGAGCGCAAGCTCGCCGGTTTCGACTTCCCCCTGTGCGCGGCCGGCATCCACCCCGACGCCACCCCGGAGCAGCTCGACATCACCTCCGGCTGGCTGACCTGGGGCACGTACGGGGACGACTACTTCCCCGTGGTCTTCGGCCGCACCCGGGACCTGGCCGGGGCGAAGGCCGCCAACCAGCGGCTCTCGTCCTTCATGCCGGTGGACGGCTCCGCGCCGCCCACCCCCGCCAACGCGCTGGAGCGCGGTTTGGCCGATCTCTGGACCCGCACCGCCGGCCCGATGACCCCGCAGGCCCGCCGTACCTTCCGTACGGCCATCGAGGACATGACCTCCAGCTGGCTGTGGGAACTGGCCAACCAGGCCCAGAACCGTATCCCCGACCCCGTCGACTACATCGAGATGCGCCGGATGACCTTCGGCTCCGACCTCACCATGAGCCTGTGCCGACTGGCCCACGGGCAGCAGGTCCCACCCGAGATCTACCGCAGCGGCCCGTTGCGCGCCCTGGAGAACGCCGCCGCCGACTACGCCTGCCTCCTCAACGACGTCTTCTCCTACCAGAAGGAGATCGAGTACGAGGGCGAGGTGCACAACGGTGTCCTGGTCGTCCAGAACTTCTTCAACTGCGATTACCCGACCGCCCTCGGCATCGTCCATGACCTGATGACCTCCCGAATGCGCCAGTTCCAGCATGTCGCGCAGCACGAGCTGCCCGTCGTCTACGACGACTTCGCGTTGGGCCCGGACGCCCGCCGCATCCTCGACGGCTACGTGCGCGAGCTGGAGAACTGGCTGTCGGGCATCCTCACCTGGCACCAGGGCTGCCGCCGCTACAAGGAGGACGACCTGCGCCGCGACCTCCCCGGGCGCCCGCACCGCAGCCTCGACATCCCCACCGGTCTGGGAACCTCGGCCGCCCGCCTCCCCCGGCTCACGCGACGGCGGTGACGCCTCGGCATCTCACCCGTCCGTCGGTCGCGCTTGGCGTTTCGGCGGAGGTGGCCGATGAGTGACGCCGTGCTGGTGTACGTGACGACCGCGGCCACCAGCGTCAGCCACAGCGGTCCATGGTCGTGCAGGTTGTTCACGAAATACATGCCGAAGAACGCGGTGCCGGCCGCGGACCGCACGTCGTTCCGCTGCCACCAGTGCTGTCGGGGCGCTTCCGCCTTGGCGAGCTGCCGTGCGTATGCGGCCACGGGCCCGAATTCCTCCTCGGGCTCACGTCCGCTTTCCGCGAGGTGGCGGCTCGCCTCCCGGGTGAGTTCGGCCGCGCGGGCCCGCGGGAGCGCGTAGCGCCCTTCCAGGAGCCGCGGCAGCTTGTGCAGCCACGCCTCGGACGGCAACCGCTCGTGGGCGGGGGCGGTCGGCGGCTTGGCGAACAGCACCCATGAGGGGAGCAGGATGCCCAGCGCACCGATGGCGGGCGTCGGCACGTGTGCGATCACGGTGTCGGGCCCTTCGACGAGCGCGACAGCGGCGAGGATGACGGCGGCGATGGCCGCCAGCCCGCAACCGGCCGCGCGGCGGCGGGAGCCGGCGTGCAGTGCGAACTGCACGCCGTGCAGGGCGGCCGTGGCGGCGGCGATGGCGACGCAGCCGACGAGGGCGGCGGTGGTGAGACCGGTCATGAGGCCGTTCGTCACGAACTCGTACGCCCCGGCCCCAAAGGTCATCAAGCCCAACTGCCCGGTCACGGCGACGGCGTAGTCGGTGGCGGTCATCGCGTCGGGGTCGCCCCCCGCCCGTACGGCGGCGGGCCGCCGCTCGCGCGCCACGGCCTCGGCGAAGTCGTCCGGGCGGCCGAAGGCGTCCCTATCCATGCCGGTCACCTCAGCCGGGGCGCTTGGCCGTGACGACCAGACCCGGCCCCGTTTGCTCCTCCGCGGGGAGCCGGAGTTCGGCGACCGGGCGCAGTCCGGCCTGCTCGATCAGGTCCACGAGCTGTTCCGGCCGCCATTTGTATGTCGTCCAGCGAACGGGCACACCTCCGTAGCCCTCGGTGCGCATCGCGTCTTCGTCGCCGACGTGCGTTGCGGTGATGAAGTGTCCGCCGGGCTTCAGGGCGCGCGCGAACAGGGCGAGAACCTGCGGAAGGACGTCGCGGGGGAGGTTGAACAGTGACCACCACCCGAGCACGCCGCCGAGGGACGCATCACCGAGGTCGAGGTCGGTGGCGGAAGCGACGCTGAAGCGGCATTGCGGATGACGGCGGCGCGCGTTCTCGATCATGCGGGGGGAGAGATCCACCCCGGACACGTCGAGTCCGCGGTCGGCGAGGTAGGCGGTCACCGTCCCGGGTCCGCAGCCGACGTCGAGGACGGGCCCGAGGTCGCTCACGGTGTCGGCGAAGGCGTCGATCGATGCCTTGAGCCATGGATGCCTACGGATGTCGCCGAGTCCCGTCGTGTCCACCATGTGGGCGTAGTTGTCGGCCACGCGGTCATAGGACTCACGGACCACATCGAGATCGGCTGGGCGGTCAACACGGGGTAAGCGCATCAGCCAACGATAGGGTCGCCGCTGTCCGCCGCTGCCGATCGGAACAGGTCTCATGTCTGATTCCCTCGTCCCTTGGATCTTCTCGCTGGTCTTCACGCCGGTGGGAACCGTCCTCGGCGTGGTGATGTACCGCAAGATCAGGCGGAATCGCACCCTGCTCCGGACGGGCGCGAGCGCGCAGGGTGTGGTGACCGACCTGCAACCGACCCGTATGCAGTCACCCGGTTCGGAAGGCGGGGCCACGATCCGGAGCCACGGGACCCTCGTCTACTACCCGGTCATCTCCTGGACCACGGCCGACGGACAGTCCAGGGAAACCAGGACCGACATAGCCCGCCCCCGTGAGAAGACCTTGGCGGTCGGCACCCGGGTCGAGGTCCGCTACGACCCGGCGAACCCCTCCCACTGGACGCTCCCGGCGGAGAGCAACACCGTGTGGTGGGTCTTCACCGCGATGGGGGCGCTCTTCGCGGCGATCGGGCTGGGCAGCCTCATCTGGGCGCTGCTCGCACTGGTGCTCTGAGCGGTCTGGCGGACCGGCGGCATCATGATCAAAGCTAGATGCCGTGGACGGAGTTACGGACAGCACGGTTCTCGCCCTGATCGGCGTTCTGCTGGGAACGGCGGGGACCCTCATCGGGCAGCACCTGGCGAACCGCGTCGAGGTGCAGCGCGACCATCGGCACCGCGCGGACCTGGCGCGATCCGAGCGCAAGGAGGCCATATCGGGGTTCTTGAAGGCGGTCCAGCGGGTCGAACTGGTCCTGGACCGCCGAAAGCTCGGCATGCCGACCCTCGACGACCCCGAGGACGTGAAGCTGCATGACCTGTGGCTGGCGACGAAGGCGGTCGAGCTGGTGTGTTCCACCGAGGCCGCCCAGGCCGCCCACGACTACACCAAGGAGCTGCACGCGCTGATGCGCAGCGAGCGCGGGCGCTCGCCGGTCAAACGCGAACGGCGCGAGGCGTTCGTGGAAGTGGCCCGCGAGGAGCTGGAGAGCGGTCGCGCGCGCATCAGAAGGTGAGGGGCATCTCTAATGATCTCCCTGGTGATCCGCGTGGACAATGCGAACCGAGGTGGCCGACCTCCCCCCACACGGCCGCCAAGGAGGATGCATGACGTCGTCCGCCCAGTCCGCCGAGCCTCTGACCTACCCGTTCGCGGCCGAGAAGCTGAACCTGGCCCCGCTGTACGCACACTTGCGCCGCGAGGAGCCGTTGGCCCGGGTCCAACTCCCGTACGGCGAACCGGCATGGCTGGCCACCCGCTACGAGGACGCCCGGCTCGTCCTCGGCGACCCGCGGTTCAGCCGGGCGGCCTCCGTGGGCCGCGACGCGCCGCGCGTACGGCCGTACGCGCCCGGCCCCGGCACCATCAGCACCTTCGACCCGCCGGAGCACAGCCGGTTGCGACGGCTCGTGACGAAGGCGTTCACCGTGCGCCAGATCGAGCGGTTGCGCATCCGCGCCCAGCAGATCGCCGACGACCTGGTCGACGCGATACGGGCCGACGGCGCCCCCGCCGACCTGGTCGAGGACTTCGCCCTGCCCCTGCCGATCACGGTCATCTGCGAGCTGCTGGGCGTGCCGGTCGAGGACCGGGACGACTTCCGCCTGTGGTCCGAGGCGTTCCTCTCCACGACGAAGTACACGCTGGAGGAGATCAAGGGCTACCGAGCCCTGCTCCGGGACTACATGGCCGGTCTCGTGGAGCAGCGACGGACCGCGCCGCAGGAGGATCTGCTCAGCTCCCTCGTCGCCGCGCGCGACAACGACGACCGGCTGTCCGAGGACGAACTGCTGTCGTTGGCCGAGTCGATCCTCATCGCGGGCCACGAGACCACCGCCACGCAGATCGCCAACTTCCTCTACGTCCTGCTGACGCAGCCCGATCACCTAGCCGCCCTGCGCGCGGACCTTTCCCTCGTACCGCAGGCGGTCGAGGAACTGCTGCGCTTCACCCCGCTCGGCTCCGGCAGCCTCCAGCCGCGGTACGCGGTCGAGGACGTCGAGGTGGGCGGCGTGACCGTGCGGGCCGGTGAGCCGGTAGTCGTCGCCATCAACTCGGCCAACCGCGACGAACGCGTCTACACCGACGCCGACCACCTCGACCTGCGCCGCCACCAGGCCACCCACATCGGCTTCGGCCACGGCCCCCACCACTGCCTGGGCGCTCCGCTGGCCCGGATGGAGCTCCAGATCGCCCTGCGAACGCTGCTGGAACGGCTGCCGGGACTGCGGTTGGCCGACACCGAGCGGGACGTGGAGTGGAAGGTGGGCGTGTCCACGCGCGGCGTGCGGAGGTTGCCGGTTAGCTGGGAGGCGTGAGGGTGGTCAGGAAGGTCGACCAGGCGTCGGCGGGTATCTGGAGCTTCGGCCCGTCGGGGACCTTGGAGTCCCGGACGTGGACGGTGGCGGGGGCCTGGGCCACCTCGACGCACTGGCCGCCGCCGGAATCGCTGTAGCTGGACTTGTGCCAGTCGAGGGCGACCTCGACACAGTCGCCTCCGCTGGAGTCGCTGTAGCTGCTCTTGAACCACACGAGTCTGCTCATAGCTCACCCATCAACTGCTCGATGAAGCTTACGGATTCGTCCGGCCCGAGAGCCTGGGACCTGATCATGGCATAGCGCCGGGATAGGACGCCCACTTCGTCGGGCTTGGACAACAGGATGCTCCTCCCGTTGCTCTCCATGTAGACCATGGGTGTCTCGTCCGGCGTTTCGATCAGCTTCATGGGCCCTTGCAACCCCGCGTGTCCGGCTCGGCTCATCGGCATTACCTGGATGACGATGTTGGGCCGTGCGGCACACTCGATGAGGTGCGCGTATTGCGCACGCATGAGCTCTGGTCCGCCAATCTGCCGCCGCAGCGCCGCCTCTTCCAGAATGACGCTGACCACGGCTCCTGGCTTCCGGTCAAGGAGCGCCTTGCGATCCATCCGAGCCTCGGTCAGATCGGCGATCTCTTGCTCTTCAAGCGGCGGAAAGGCATGCACCAGAACCTCGCGGGCGTACTCCTTGGTCTGCAACAGACCGTCGATCAGCTGCGTGCAGTACGACGACACGCTGACCGCCTCCTGCTCCAGCTGTACGAAGCCCTGGAAGTGCACTGGGTACCGCTCCAGCCGCAGGAGCTTGATGGCCGCCCGCAGCAACCCTCCCGCGTCCAGTGCCATATCAGCCGCTTCGATGAACGCGTCCGTCGGCGGCTTCGCACACGTCTCGACCGCGCTCACGGCCGAGCCCGTGTATCCCATCCGTTCACCCAACTCTTCCTGAGTCAGTCCCACTTGCTGGCGCAATAACCGCAGTACAGCGGCGAAGTACTGCGCGGTCGGCGATGCCGAGTCCTTCTTCTTCGACTGGGCCACCTCAGTCAGCCTTTCAACGTGACTCAACGCCAATCAACGGCTGTTCGACCAGGCTCGCTGATTCGTACCGTCGACTCTCTGCTACTGGTGACGCTAGCCACCTGCACTGACAGTGGGGGCATGAATGCACAAAGTCACGACGTAAATCCCTGCCATGGCTGGAAGCAGAGGTTTACGCCCGTACCCCCGTCCGTCCACCGCGCCCGTCACGCCGCCGAGGCTGCTCTCCGCGCGTGGGGCGTGGCTCCCGGGTCCATCCCCATCGTGCTGCTCGTGCTCTCGGAATTGGCGACGAACGCGGTACGGCATGGGCGCGTACCCGGGAGGTACTACGAGGTGCGTATCGCATACGACGCAGAGAAGTTGGTCGGTGTCGAGGTGTCCGACCCCCGCGAGGGGCTACCGCGCCTCGGCGACGCGACGCCGGACGCCGAGTCCGGGCGCGGGCTGGCGATCGTGGAGGCGTTCGCCGAGGCGTGGGGCGTACGCGAGCGCATCGTCGGAAAGACCGTCTGGGCTCGCGTCCGCCTCTAGGCGCTCAGGCGGGCAGCTTCGTGTCCACGACGAGGCTGATCTCGATGACCTGGCCGGGGAAGGTCAGTTCGGTGACGCCGAGGACCGTGCTGGCCGGGCGGTGGTCGCCGAAGTAGGCTCGGTTGCCCTCCGCCACCGCCGAGGCGTACGTCAGCAGGTTCACCACGTACAGGGTCTGCGAGACGACCTGGTTCCGCGTGACGCCGTAGTGGTCCAGGACCTTGTCCATGTTGACGTAGGTCTGCTTGAGCTGGGCGGCGAAGTCGTCCGCGTGGCGGAAGTCGCCCGCCTCGTCCAGCGAGAGCTGTCCGGAGACGTGGATCAGATCGCCGGACTTGATCGCCTGCGAGTAGCCGAAGTCGTCCTCGGCGGGCACGTTGTGGTTGAAGACATCGATGGTGGTCATGGTTCTCACCTTTCTGGTGCGCTCTCTTGCGGTTACTCGGAAACCGTAAGAGAGTGAGGGCCGACCTGGAAGAACGCACTTTTCGGTGACTGGGGAACCTGATGGTGACCAAGCAGCAACTCAAGGGCCTGCCCGAGGACGCGGACCTGCGGCGCGCGGACTCGCTGGCGCGGGAGATCTTCTCGGACGTCGCCAACAAGTGGGCGCTCCTGATCATCGAGGCGCTCGGCGAGCGCACCCTGCGCTTCAGCGAGCTGCGGAACGAGGTCGAGGGCGTCAGCCACAAGATGCTCACCCAGAACCTGCGCATGCTGGAGCGCAACGGCCTGGTCGACCGGAAGGTGCACCCCACGGTGCCGCCGCGGGTCGAGTACACCCTCACCGAGCCGGGCCGGGCCCTGCGCGCCACGGTCGACGCCATCTGCGGCTGGACCCACCAGTACCTCGGTCACATCGAGGGGGCGCGCCACCGCTTCGACACCTGACGCCTTCGGGACGTCAACAACAAGGGGATGCCACGCGCTGCACGCGAACAGATCCGCGCCGTTGGCAGGAAGGTGGGAAACCCGTCATTGCTGCCATCACCGCGGGCCGCCAGCATGGACGCCATGGGAGCGCGCACCGTGCTCATCGTCCTCTTCGACGGCGTGCTGAGCCTGGACTTCACCGGACCGCTGGAGGTCTTCGCCGGTGCGGCCAGTGCGGTCCCCGGCGCGTACGACATCAGGACCGGCAGCCTGGACGGCTCACCGGTGCGCACCTCCAGCGGGTTGTCAGCGCCGTCCGCTGCGCGACATCCAGCAGTACATCGCCGAACACCCCGACGCCGACCTGTCCGTATCCGTCCTGGCCGAGCGGGCGAACCTGTCACCCCGCCACTTCGCCCGCGCCTTCCGGGACGAGATCGGCATCTCGCCCGGACGCTACGTGAATCAGGTGCGGCTCGAAGTAGCGCGGCGGCTGCTGGAGGACCATCGTGCAGATCGCGATCCTGCTCTACGAACACTTCACGGCCCTCGACGCCGTCGGCCCGTACGACACCCTGGCCGGACTGCCCGGCGCCCAGCCGGTGTTCGTGGCCGAACGCCGCGGCCCGGTGCGTAATGACAGCGGCAGCCTCCAGCTGGTGGCCGAGGCCACGCTGGAGGAAGTGGCGCGGCCGGACGTCGTGCTGGTGCCCGGCGGTCCGTTCCCGGCCGAGCAGCAGAAGAACCCGGAAGTGCTCGCCTGGTTGCGAGCCGTGGACGCCACCACGACCTGGACCACGTCGGTGTGCACCGGCTCGCTGATCCTCGGCTCGGCCGGACTGCTCACCGGCCGCCGCGCCACCACCCACTGGACCGCCATGGACGGCCTCCGGGCCCTGGGAGCGGAGGCGGTGGACGAGCGCTATGTGTTCGACGGCAAGTACGTCACCGCGGCGGGTGTCTCGGCCGGGATCGACATGGGCCTGGCCCTGGCCGGGCGGATCGCCGGTGACGCCACCGCGCAGACCGTACAGCTGATGCTCCAGTACGACCCCCAGCCGCCCTACGACTCCGGATCACCGCACAAGGCCCCGGCCGAGCTGACCGCCCGGATGCGCCAGGACGCCGACGCGCCGGGCCAGCCTTCAACCGACCACCGCGTTGCTGAGTAGCCATGTCAAGGCGATCTGGTCGCTGCGCCTGGTGTATTTCATTCCAGACGACCACGTCGATTGTGGTGTCGACACCGGTGCCGTTGCGTCCGCTGCCGGTGGCGCTGCCCGGCCAATAGTGATCAGTTGGCGGGCTGGTCGGTGACCGGCAGGGTGTAACGCAGCTTCTCCTTGGCCCGGGCGCCGAGGCGCTCGTAGAAGCGCACGGCGCCCTCGTTCCAGGCGGGGGTGTTCCATTGGATCTCCGTGAGGCCCAGGTCCCGGGCGTGGGCCGCGACCGCGTCCATGAGCAGGGGGCCGAGCCCCTGACCGCGGTTGTCCGGGCGCAGGAAGAGGCAGTCCATGTGGAGGTACTCGCGGCCGCCCCACGTGGAGATCTCCGGGGCGCAGGTGGCGTATCCCACCACCTCGCCGTCGGCACGTTCCGCGACAACGCAGTGCAGGCGTGGGGCGGTTGTGGCGAACAGGAGGGCGCCGAGCCGGTCGGCGAGGCCGGGCGCGGGCGGCGTGGCGCGCTCGTACGCGGCGTGCTCGGCGGCGAGTTGGGCGATCCGCGGCAGGTCCGCGGGGCGGGCCTGCCGGACGTGGGCGGTGGTCATCGGACGCAGCCTTCGAGGGTGTCGGCCCGCCATGCGGCGAGCCGGTCCGCGAGGGCGCCGTCGCCGTCGAGGAGGTGCCGCGAGAACGCTTCGCGCTCATGGGCGAGGACGGCCGCTTCCCAGACGCACGGGGCGAGCCCGACGCGCCCGGGGCGCAGCGCCTCGGGCTTCCCGGCGGGGCCGGAAAAGACGGCGAGGTCGGACATGTGGCCCTCGATCCAGCTGTGGATCAGGACGTAGTCGCCGTCGCCGCCCGCGTGCACGATGAGCACGGCGAGGCCCAGCGAGCCGCGGGTGGCGCCGAGTTCGAGATGGGCGCCCGCGAGGCGGAGGGCGGTGGCCACGTCCTGGTCGGTCACGGCCCTGCCGGGCGCCTGCACGGAGTACACCTTGACCAGGTGGCCGCCCGCCTCGCGGGTGCCCCAGGTCCGCGCGGTCCGGGCGTGGTGTTCGCGGGACAGGGCGAGCAGGGCCTCCGCGTCCACGGCGGGCGGCAGTATCTCGTGGTCAGCCATGCGCCCATTATCCGTGGTTCGTGTCCGGCTCCAGCAGCGCTCTCTATGCTGCTGACCGAGGCCTCCGGCCGGACGAAGGAGAGAGCGCCGTGCCACAGATCATCACGGCCCACGACGCAGGCGGAAACGGGGACAAGCTGCCAGGGCAGCCCTACCCCGGCCCGCATCAGCCGCCGACCCCTGACGGTGGGCCCGGCGTGCCGAATCCGCCCAAGTGACGCGCCCCGGGCGCGAGGCGTTGGGGCGGGCGCTGCTGGAAGGGCGGGCGATGGCGGCGGACTGGGCGCCCACCTTCGCCGCCGTGGACCGGGTCGCCTTCCTGCCCGACCTCATGTGGCCGTTCGACACCCACACCCACGTGGCCACGCCCGTCCACAAGTCCGAGGACCCCGACGCCTGGTACGCCGCCGCCGACCGCGACGCGCCGATCGTGACGCAGTGGGACGACGGCGAGCACACCGGCACCGAACCCGGACGGGTATCCACCAGCAGCTCCTCCATGCCGTCCGTCGTCTACGCGTTGCTCCAGGACCTCGCCGTGGACGACGGCATGACGGTGCTGGACGTCGGCACCGGCACGGGCGAGACGGCGGCGGCCCTGGCGCACCGCTGCGGCAGCGGCGGCGGGGTCACCACCGTCGAGGTGGACCCCGCCGTATCGCGGCGGGCGGGCGAGCGGCTCCGCGCCGCCGGGTGGCACCCGGCCGTCGTCGTGGGTGATGCAGCCGAGGGGCACGCGGGCGGCGCGCCGTACGACCGCGTCCTGGCCACCGTGGGGGTCCGTACGATCCCCGGGGCGTGGATCGAGCAGACCCGCCCGGGCGGCCTCATCGTCGCGCCCTGGGGCACGCACTTCACCCACGCCGACGCCGTCGCCCGGCTCACGGTGCGCAAGGGGACGGCGACCGGCCGCTTCACCCGGCCCGTGGAGTTCATGAAGCTGCGCTCCCAGCGGCCGGCGCTCCCCGACCACAGCGCGTACGACCCGACCGACGGCGCCGATACGTCCACCACCGACCTGACCGAGGCGGAGTTCGTCACCGGGCCGTACAGCGCCCTCCCCTTCGTGCTGGGGCTCCGCGTACCGCACTGCGTCCAGGTGGTGGCGGACAAGGAGGACGGGGCGCGGCCGGTGTGGTTCTACGGGCTGGGCGACCGCTCCTGGGCGTGCGTGGTGTTCCGCGAGGACACGACGCAGGCGCGCGTCTGGCAGGCGGGGCCGCGTCGGCTCTGGGACGAGGTGGAGGGTGCGTACCGGTGGTGGCAGGCGCAGGGCGCGCCGGACCACACCCGGTTCGGGCTCACCGTGACGCCGGACGGGCACCGGGCGTGGCTGGACGATCCGGCCGTCCCCGTGTCGTAAGCGGAACCGTCCGCTCCCCGTACCCTCGTGCCCGTCGCGATGTGGCTGCTCCGGGGGAGGGGCGTCTGACCGGCCCGCGTGATCAAAATGTGGCAAAGTGGACGCGAAGGGTGTGATCGGGCCCGGCCTACCGCGTCTTCCACCGGCTCGGATGGGAGGCAGGAGGGAGTCGGAACAGGTGGCTGCCTACTCCTTCCGGTTGTACGTCACGGGCCGTACACCGCGATCACATGCCGCGGAATCCAACCTGCGCAGGCTGTGCCACACCCTTACGGACGGTGACTGCGAGGTCGAGGTCATCGACACCGTGGAGTATCCGGAGCGGGCGGCGGGTGATCACATCATGGCGACGCCGACGGTGATCCGGCTCGCGCCGTCCCCCCAGCTGCGGGTGATCGGGGACCTGTCCGATCTCGGGCGCGCCGCCGCCTACCTCGGGTTTCCCGACTCCCCACCACTGCCGGAGAGGTGATCACCATGTCTGGACCTGCCCGGCTCGAGCGGTTGGCCACGGGCATCAGCGGCTTCGATCAGATCGCCATCGGCGGGCTGCCGTCGGGGCGGTCCACGCTCGTCACGGGCACGACCGGCAGTGGCAAGACGATGTTCGCCACCGAATTCCTCGCTCGCGGCATCACCAAGTTCGACCAGCCCGGGGTGTTCGTCACTTTCGAGGAGACCGCCACCGACATCCGTCGCAACACATCCTCCTTCGGACTGCCCATCGACCAGTGGGAAAGCGAGGGCAAGTGGACTTTCGTGGACGTCTCCGTCGACATGGTCGAGGAGGCACCCACGATCGGCAGCTACGACTTCGGTGGCTTGATCGCACGTATTGAGCACGAGGTCCGCCGCACCGGTGCCACCCGGGTGGCAATGGACTCGCTGGGCGCGGTCTTCACCCGCTTCACCGACCTGGGGATCGTGCGCCACGAACTGTTCCGCATCGCCGCCTCGCTCGGGCGGCTCGGTGTGACCACGGTGCTCACCGTCGAGCGGGCACAGGAGTACGACGGGGTCTCCCGCTACGGGGTCGAGGAGTTCGTCTTCGACAACGTGGTGGTGCTGCGCAACGTCCTGAGAGACGAGCGGCGCCGGCGCACCGTTGAGATCGTCAAGCTGCGTGGCTGCGCACATCACACCGGGGAGTGGCTGTTCACCATCGACCCGGACGAGGGCATCGTCATCATGCCCCAGGCATTCCTCATGTCACGGGAGCGCGCCTCCCTCGAACGTGTGTCCACAGGAAACGCGGGGCTGGACAGGATGATCGGCGGTGGCCTCTACCGGGACGCCATCGCCTTGATCACCGGTCCCACCGGTACGGGCAAGACGCTGACCGGGCTGCGTTTCGCCGAAGCGGCCTACAACGCCGGCGAACGCTGCCTGCTGGCCTCCTTCGACGAGACGCGGGAGCAGCTCAGCCGCAACGCCGCCGGGTGGGGCATGGACCTCGCCGCCATGGAGTCCTCCGGACTCCTGTGGGTGCTCTCGGACTATCCGGAGGTGGCCTCCCTGGAGGACCATTTCATCCGCCTTCGGCGGATCATCGACGACTACCACCCCCGCCGCCTGGTCATCGACACCCTCTCGGCGCTGGAACGCATCGTCTCCCCACGGGCCCTGCTGGACTTCGTCATCTCGCTGGGCGCGCTGCTGCGCCAGCACGAGATCACCACGCTGCTCACCTCGGCGCCCACGGGCCGGGTCACGCCATTGGCCACACCGGCGATCGCCATGGAGATCGCCAGCCTCACCGACGTCAGCATCCTGCTGCGCTATGTGGAGCACGCAGGCGAGATCAAACGCTGCATCGCCGTCCTACAGAGCCGGGCCTCGGCACACGACCCAGCCATCCGCGAGGCCATGATCGACGAGACCGGCATGGTGATCGGCGAACCCATGACCGAGCTCTCCTCGATCATGGGCGACTCCCTCGGCGGCCCCCATTGGCCCATCGCGACACCGGGCCGGGGCATGGGGGAGGACAGGCCGTCAGGGGGCTGATCAGATGGCCGCCCGGGTGAGACGGAGGCAGAAGCAGGAACCGCCGCCGGGGTTCGGCTCGTACCAGGCGCGGCCGCTGTTGGCCTCGGCGAAGGCTGCGACGATCCACAGCCCCAGTCCGGCCCCGCCGACGTCGGGATGGTGGTGCGGCGGGCGGCTGAACCGCTGGAAGAGTTGCGGGACGAAGGCCTCGGGGACACTGGGGCCCCGGTCGCACACCCGCAGATCGATCCAGCCGTTCTGCTCGGTCACGCACACCTCGACCGGTGGCAGGCCATGAGCGAACGCGTTGTCCAGGTAGTTGTCGACCATCGCCGCGAGTTCGTCGCGGTCGGCCAGTACGGCGAGTCCGTCGGGGCAGACGAGGCGGACCCGCTCGCCTCTCTCGCCCAGTTCGCGGAGCCGTTCGAGCAGGAATGCGCGCAGGGGCACCACATGCGCGAAGGAGCCGGCGCTGACGTCGATGCGCGCGCCGAGCATGAGTTTGTCCAGCAATGCCTGGAGCCCGAGGACGGTGTCGCCGATACGGTCGATCATTTCGTCCCGCTGTTCCCCGGTGAGCACACTTCCGGGGTCGCGCAGGGTGTTCACCAGCGTCCTGACTTTGAACAGGGGGCCGTGCAGCTCATGGGCTGCGACACCCACGACGACCTGCTGGCGTTCCATGGCGTCGCGGAACTCGCTCTCAGCCTCTCGGCGGCGGGCGATGTCACGCAGGGTGGCGATGTACAGACCCATATCACCCGGGGTGGTGGCGGTGAGCAGCATGTCGACGGTCACCGACGCGCCGCCGGCCCGCAGCAGCTCTATCCGGGCGGGCGGCGCGGGGACGAGCGGGAATCCGAAGGGCTGGCCGATGAGCTGCTGGGCGGGGCGGGCGAACAGTTCGGCGGCTGTCGTGTTGCAGCACAGAATGAGGCCGCGGTCGTCAATGGCGATGATCCCGTCCGGGTCCGCGACCGCAGCCGCGGCCGAGGCGGTGGCTGACGCCATCGCCTGCCTCTCGTGATGGCTATGTCCGGCGCCGTTCACCGGCTTGCCTTCGGTGCGTTCTTGAAGCAGCCATATGCCTTCATCCCTCCCAAAATATGTACATACGATGATGAAATCAATGGAACTGCCGTCCTCGATCCAAGGTGCCGGAAAGCCTGGACGTCCGGCCGCCCCCATGCCGTAAGCGGCACGCCCGCACCGTCTCAGTGGCCGTAGGGCGACTCGAATGCGCCCGGACGTGGCCGTCACCATGTCGTAAGCGGAATGGTCCACTCCCCGTCACCTCGTGCCCGCCGGGACGCACCCGCGCTGTGTAACGCTGGGAATCGGTCCGCGCGCCCAGCGCGGACCGGAGTCTGAAGTGAGGCCAACGGCGTGCAGAAGCCCCGATGGAAGACCGTGGGGGGAGCGCTGCTCCGGGTGACGGCCGTGTGGGCGGTGTCGACGCTCACGATGCTGGCGCTCGCGGGCATCCTGCCCGATTTCCGGTTGCAGGCCGCTGACGGCGACAGCGCGACGCGGATCGCGATCACCGCCGCCAGCGGCGCCGGTGCGTTCGGTGTGCTGAGCGCGCTGGTGTGGCCGCTGCTGGTGCGGGCGTTGCTGCTGATGCCCGCGTTGGTGCTGGGGCTGCTGGTGTTCGTGCTGAACGGGTCGATGCTGCTGATCGCGCTCAGCGTGATCCCCGACGGGCGGGGCGCGGTGGAACCGGAGACGGCGGTCGTGGTGGCGGCGGTGATGTCGGCCGCGTCCTCGGCGACGAGCACCTTTCTGACCGTGCGGGACGACGGGGCGTACCGGCGCCGGCTGGCGCGGCTCGCGGACCGCGAGCGGCGCCTCAGCGGCGAGGACGGGGGCCGGGCGCGGCCGCCGGGGACGGTGTTCCTCCAGCTCGACGGGGTGGGGCACGCCGTGCTGCGGGACGCGCTGCGGCCGCGGGACAACAGGCCGCCGGTCATGGAGACCGTGTCCACGTGGGTGGGCCGCACGCACACCGTCACGCCGTGGCGCACCGACTGGTCCAGCCAGACCGGCGCCAGCCAGCTCGGCATCCTGCACGGCTCGAACGAGGACGTGCCCGCCTTCCGCTGGTACGAGAAGAAGAGCGGGGAGGTGATGGTGAGCAACCGGCCGACGAGCGCGGCCGTGTTGCAGCGCCGCGCCGCCGCCCGCGCCGGGCACGACGGGCTGCTGACGGTGGACGGCGCGAGCCGGGGGAACCTGTTCACCGGGGGCGCCGACGAACTCGCGCTGGTGCTGTCGGTCGCGGCGCGGCGCAGCAAGCACAACCGCTCCCGCAGCGGCTACTTCGCGTACTTCTCCGACCCGGCCAACGCCACCCGCACCGCCGCCTCGTTCGTGGCCGAGGTGTGCCGGGAGATCTGCCAGTCCACGCGGGCCAAGCTGCGCCGGGAGTCGCCGCGGGTGGGGCGCGGCGGGCTGTACCCCTTCATCCGGGCGTTCGCCACGGTCGTGGAGCGGGACGTGGTGGTGGCGGCGGTGAGCGGGGACATCCTGTCGGGCCGCACCGCGATCTACGCCGACCTGGTGGCGTACGACGAGGTCGCACACCACTCCGGCCCGCGCAGCCGCGACGCCCAGCAGGTGCTGGCCCGCCTGGACCGGTCGATCGCGCTGATCGCCAAGGTCGCGGAGCGCGCGCCCCGCGACTACCGCATCGTGCTGCTGTCCGACCACGGCCAGAGCCCGGGANGCGCGCGCCCCGCGACTACCGCATCGTGCTGCTGTCCGACCACGGCCAGAGCCCGGGAGCCACCTTCGCGGGGGCGTACGGGCTGACGCTGGAGGACCTGGTGCGCGCCGGGTGCGGGTTGCCGGTGCCGAAGGCTGTCGGGCGTACGGCGAGCGGGGCGGAGGCGCGCGAGGCGGCGCGGGCGGCGCTGCACCGGCCCGAGAAGGACGAAGAGGGACCCGAGGGGGCCCGGCCGGTGGTGCTCGCCTCCGGGAACCTGGGGCTGATCTCGTTCCCGGATGTCCCCGGCCGGATGAGCCGCGAGGCCATCGAGCGGCGCCATCCCGCCCTGCTGCACACCCTCGCCAACCACCCCGGCGTCGGCTTCCTGCTCGTACGCTCCGAAAGGGACGGCGCGGTGGTGCTGGGTGCGAACGGCGCCGAGCACCATCTCGACACCGGCCGGGTGATCAAGGAGAGCCCGCTCGCGGTCTTCGGGCCGGGCGCCGCCGATGCCGTACGGCGGACCGCACACTTCCGGAACACCCCCGACATCATGGTCAACTCGGCCTATGACGCGGCGACCGGCGAGGTGCACGCCTTCGAGGAGCAGATCGGCTCGCACGGCGGACTCGGCGGCGAGCAGGGCCACCCCTTTCTGCTGTGGCCGGTCCAGCTCTCCGCGCCCGTCGCGGCGGGGGAGGAGCTGGTGGGCGCGGAGCGGGTGCACACGGTGCTGCGGCGCTGGCTGCGGGAGGCGGACGGGCCGGAGGTGCCGGAGGTCTCCGGGGCGCCTGAGCTCCCCGAGGTCTCCGTGGCTGCGGACGAGGGGGTCTTGTCTGACGGTGCGCAGGGCCTGGCGCAGGAATCCCGGATTCCAGGCCCCGCCGCCGTACCATTTCCGGCGGTCGACCCCCTCCTGCCGGACAAAGCCCGGTGATTTGGTGCACCGTACATCGTCCATGACGATATGCGCATGCTCGACCAGCACCACACCCGCCGTTTCGGCCTGCCCACGGCGACGGCCCTCGTCATGGGCAACATCATCGGCGGCGGCATCTTCCTGCTCCCCGCCTCCGTCGCCCCGTACGGCACCCTCAGCCTGCTGGCCTTCGTCGTCCTGACGGTCGGTGCCATCGCGCTCGCGCTCGTCTTCGGGCGGCTCGCGCGCCGCGACCCGAGCACGGGCGGGCCGTACGTCCACGCCCGGGCCGCCTTCGGCGACTTCGCGGGCTTCCTGTCGGCGTGGTCGTACTGGACGATGACCTGGGTCAGCAACGCGGCGCTCGCGGTGGCGGCGGTCGGCTATGTGCATGTGCTGGCCCCCGGGCACGCGTCCAAGGGCATGGACCTGGCCATCGCGCTGCTCGCGCTGTGGCTGCCCGCGCTGGCGAACCTCGCGGGGACGCGCTGGATCGGTGCCGTACAACTCGTCTCGACCGTCCTGAAGTTCATCCCCCTGCTCTTCGTCGCGGTCGTCGGGCTCTTCTTCTTCGACCCGGACAACATCGGCCCCTTCAACGCGGGCGGCGGCAGCGCGCTCGGCGGGATGTCGGCGGCGGCCGCGATCCTGCTCTACAGCTACCTGGGCGTGGAGTCGGCGTCGATGAGCGCGGGCGAGATGGAGAACCCGGAGCGGAACGTGGGGCGGGCGAGCGTGCTCGGCACGATCGGCGCGGCCGTGGTCTACCTCCTCGGCACGGTGTCGGTGTTCGGCACCGTCGCCCACAAGGACCTGGTGAACTCCACCGCCCCCTTCTCGGACGCGGTCGACGCGATGTTCGGCGGCACCTGGGGCGGCACGCTGATCGCGCTGGCCGCCGTGGTGTCCATCGTCGGCGCGCTCAACGGCTGGATCCTGATGAGCGCCCAGGCGCCCTACGCGGCCGCCAAGGACGGGCTCTTCCCGGCCGTGTTCGCGAAGCGGCGGCGCGGGGTGCCGACGGTCGGGGTGTTCGTCGGCGTGGTCCTGGCGTCGCTGCTCACCGTGGTCAACTACACCTCGGGGTCGAACGGCGTCTTCGCGACCCTCGTCCTGATCACCACCTTCTCGGCGACGGTCCCGTACCTGCTGGCGGCGGGCGCGCAGCTGTACTTCCTGCTGGCGGGGCGCCGCGACGAGGTCCGGACCGGGCGCTTCGTCTGGGACCTGGTGCTGGCGCTGGCGGGCTTCGGCTTCTCCTTCTGGCTGGTCTCGGGGGCCGGGTACGCGGCGGTGTACCAGGGCGTGCTGTTCCTGTTCGCCGGGGTACTCGTGTACGTGGTGATCGCGGCCCGCCGCCAGAGCCAGGGGACGGACGGCGCGGTGGCCGGGGACGACGCAGCCGCGGAGGCCGGTATTCCGTAATGCCGCGGTCGCCTCTATTTTCGTACGCGCCGCACAGGTAGTTTTATGCTCCCTCGATATCCCTTCGGGATATGCGATGAGGAGCCGCGAATTCCCCTTTGAAACGCGGTTTTTCTCGTGCGGCACATGGGGTCGAGGGGGCGGATGTTATCCGTTTCGGTCCGCTCTTCCTCTTTTCTCGTGCGGCGCAATGGGGCGAAAATTTCTCCCCATGAGTGCCGAACTGACCACCGGCTGCCCCTTCCGTCTCGACCCCACCGCGGGTGACATCCACACCGAGGCGGACCGGTTGCGGGACCGGGGTCCGGCGACCCCGGTGGAACTGCCCGGCGGGGTGGTGGCATGGGCGGTGACCGACCCGGCCCTGGTCAAGCGGCTGCTCACGGACAGCCGGATCTCCAAGGACGCCCACCGGCACTGGCCCGACAGCTACATCGACGAGCGCATTCCGCCCAAGTGGCCGCTCCGCCTGTGGATGGACGTCCGTAACGCGCTGACCGCATACGGCCCGGAACACGTCCGGCTCCGCCGGCTGATCGGTGCCGCGTTCACGCCCGGCCGGGTGCGGGCCCTCGCCCCGAGAATCGAGGGAATCACCCAGTCTTTGCTCGACGGGCTGGATGCCACCGAGGCCACCGCTCCCGGAGCGCCGGTGGATCTGCGGTCGCGGTTCGCCTGGCTGTTACCGCTGATGGTCGTCAACACGCTTCTCGGCGTCCCCGATGAGTTGCACAACGCCTTCCGCGACGGGATCGCCGGGGTCTTCGCGACCGGGCTGTCGGAGGAGGAAGCGGAGGCCAACACCATTGAGCTGTATGGGCTGTTGACGCAGCTGCTGGCCATCAAGCGGCAGACTCCCGGCGACGATGTGACCAGCGTCCTCATCGACGCGCACGACGACGAGACCGACTCCCGGCTCAGCGAGCAGGAGTTGGCGGACAGCGTGCTGCTGTTGATCGGCGCGGGACACGAGACCACGGTGAACCTGCTCGACCACGCGATCGTCAATCTCCTCACCCACCCCGACCAGCTGGCCCTGCTGCGCTCCGGGCAGGCGTCATGGGGAGACGCGGTGGAGGAGACGCTACGCCACCAGGCGCCGATCGCCTCCATCGTCATGCGGTTCCCGATCGAGGACGTCCACGACGCGGCGACCGGGCTGACGTTCCGTGAGGGCGATCCCATCGTGGTCAACTACGCCGCCGCGAACCGCGATCCGCAGGTCCACGGCGAGCGCCGCGGACGCTTCGACCTCACCCGGGCGACCCGCCGCGAACACCTGGCGTTCGGCTACGGCCCCCACTTCTGCCTGGGCGCGGAACTGGCCCGGCTGGAGGGGCGTATCGGCCTGCGCGCCCTCTTCGAACACTTTCCCGATCTCGCCCTCGCGGCACCGGCCGCCGAGCTCCGTCCACTGGAGTCCTTCATCTCCAATGGACATCAACAACTGCCCGTCCTGCTGCGGCGCTAGATCTTCTCATCGTCCGTCCACCTCGCATACCTCGCAAAGGGCGAGTTGACCATAAAACGGTCCGTTACGTTTTGGTTGCGTCCTCCGCACGGCGACTGCTACGGTCGCTTGGTCTTGGAACTGATGTTAACTCGCAATCGTGAATACTGCGGTTCGTTAACGATCCCGGTCGGGCCCGGGATGAGCCTCATCAACTTCTGCCGCAATGAACTCCGATGAACCGGCCGACGTGTGGGAGTCGGCGATCCGGGTAGTGGCAGAGGGCTCGCGTTCCATGAGACAGACGGGGTAAGCGGAAGTCCACGGGGGTGGCCTTGAGCCGGTTATTACTTCACCTTCGCGTCGATGCGGCTGGCTTGTCGTCCAGCGTCCAGCCCTCCATGGGTAGTACGCCTCCTGATGTCTTCGTCCATTGCTGTCTTCCATGAAGCACCGGATTGTCACAGGGGGATAGGCACATGAATGGTCAGCTCATGGCTGACACCGCCGAAATCATGTCGCAGCGGTCCACCGAAATGGTGTCCCTGAGCGAGTTAACGCACTTCGATTCGCCCCGGCTGTCGGGCGCGGACAATGAACATGTGCGGCTGCTCGCCGAGTCGGATGCCGAACTGCCGCCCATTCTGGTAAATCGCAGGACCATGCATGTCATCGACGGTATGCATCGGGTGCATGCCGCGGATCTGCGCGGCCTGGGTAAAATCGAGGCGATTTTCTGCGAGTGCGACGATGAAGAAGCATTCGTCCTCGCGGTCAAAGCAAACGTCTCACATGGACTTCCACTGCCGCGAGCCGACAGGAATGCCGCGGCCAAACGTATCATCAACTCCCATCCGGAATGGTCCGATCGGGCCATTGCCTCGGTCACCGGGCTCTCCCACAAGACGGTCGGCGCGATCCGCCGCCGTGCGAGTGGGGAAATTCCCCAGTCGAGCACCCGGCTCGGGCGCGACGGCCGGGAACGCCCGGTCGACGCCGCCGAGGGCCGTCTCCAGGCCGGCCGGATCCTCGCCGAGCGCCCGGGCGTCTCGCTGCGGGAGGTCGCCCGGGAGGCCGGGGTCTGTGCCGCCACCGTGCGGGACGTCCGCGACCGGCTGCGGCGCGGCGAGGCCCCCGTGGGGCCCGTGCGCCGCGAGCCCGAGGCGGCGGCCACCGCGACCCCGCTGGTCCCCAAGGCGGTGGCGCGGATCGACGGCGCCGATCGCGCCCCCGACCTCTCCGCACTGATCCACAACCTGCGCAAGGACCCCTCGCTGCGGCTCTCCGAGTCGGGCCGCACGTTGCTGCGGCTGCTGGACGCCTGCACGGTGGGCCCGCAAGAGTGGACCCGGATCAGCGACAACGTCCCACCGCACCGGGTGGAGCTGATCGCCACGGCCGCACGTGAATGCAGCCGGGCGTGGCAGGACTTCGCCACGGAGCTGGAGCAGCGCTCCAGTCGGCAGGCGTCGGGCTGACGTTCCGCGTCCGTCCCGTTCGTTCACCTCCCCGTTCGTTTCTTCGTCTCCTTCGTCCATCCACTCCCAGCGGGTCCACACCCGTCGCATCGTGAGTCAGCTTCTCGGCGCCCAGGGGGTGCCTTGCCGATCATGCCGGGCTCACGACGCCTGGCACGGCACCTCGCGGCGCCGCGCTCGTCGCACGCAGCGCCGCTGCGCTCTCCTCACGCGACTTGCGATGCACCGCACCAGACGCCGCTCGCTGATCCGGCCTGATCGACAAGACACCCCCTAGGGAAGGCAGGCATGACGAGCCATCAAGTCAGGGGCTTCCGCGACACGGACGCCCAGGATCTCCTCCAGGCGCTGGTGGCGCCCGACCCACCCCCGTTCGCCCTGCTGCGCAGAGCGTGTGCGGGCGGGCACGAGGTGGAGGTGCTGACCGGGACGGTGGCCGAGGTGGGATCGCTCGCCGAACTGCCGTCGCCCGGCCCCGCGGACGCGGGCGCCGGGGGTGGCGGACCGGCCGAGGTCCTGGCGGTCATCCCCTTCCGCCAGGTCACCGAGCGCGGCTACGCGTGCAACGACGACGGCGAACCGATCCTGGCGCTCACCGCTGAGCGCCGCGCCGCCCTCCCCGTCAAGGAGGCGCTGGATCTGCTGCCCGACGCCGAAGTCGCCCTGCGCGACGCCGGGTTCGACATCGGGGACGAGGACTACGAGAAGGTCGTGGAGAAGATCCTCGACCAAGAGATCCGGGCCGGTGAGGGCTCCAACTTCGTCATCAGGCGGTCCTTCCGGGCCACCCTGGCCGACTACCGGCCCGAGGTCGCCCTGACGGTCTTCCGGCGGCTGCTGACCATGGAGTCCGGCGCGTACTGGACCTTCGTGGTGCACACCGGCGACCGCACCTTCGTGGGCGCCTCCCCGGAGCTGCACGTCCAGGTCGACGGGGGCACCGCGCGGATGAACCCGATCAGCGGGACCTACCGCTATCCGCCCTCCGGCGCGGACCTGGACGGGGTGCTGGAGTTCCTGGGTGACCAGAAGGAGACCGACGAGCTCTTCATGGTCGTGGACGAGGAGCTGAAGATGCTGGCCCGGGTCTGCGACCGCGGCGCCCGGGCCCGCGGCCCCCATCTGCGCGAGATGGCCAAGCTCGCGCACACCGAATACCTGCTGGAGGGCGCCACCTCGCGGGACGTCCGCGAGGTGCTGCGCGAGACCATGTTCGCGCCGACCATCACCGGCAGCCCGCTGGAGAACGCCTGCCGGGTGATCGCCCGGCACGAGGAGAGCGGGCGCGGCTACTACGGCGGCGCCCTGGCCCTCCTCGGCCGGGACACCGCCGGCCGGGACACCCTGGACTCGGCGATCCTCATCCGCACCGCCGACATCGGCCGCGAGGGCGACCTGCGCATCGACGTCGGCGCCACCCTGGTCCGGGACTCCCGGCCCGCCGCGGAGGTCGCCGAGACCTGGGCCAAGGTGGACGCGCTGCTGGCCGCCACCGGACTGGAGCGGCGGGGCGCCGGGCCCGCGGCACCGGCCCGGCCCGCGGGCGGCGGTGCGCCACTCGCCCACGACCCCAAGGTGATCAGCGCGCTGGAGCGGCGCAACGCCGGTCTGTCCGCCTTCTGGCTGGGCAAGGAGGACGACCGGCCCGTACGGACGGCCGGGCCGGACGCCGGACGGGTGCTGATCGTCGACGCCGAGGACATGTTCACCGGCATGCTCGGCCACCAGACCCGCTCGCTGGGCCTGGATGCCACCATCCGCTCCTGGGACGCGGTGGCCCCCGGGGACGTCGACGGCTACGACTGCGTCGTCCTGGGGCCAGGACCCGGCGACCCCCGGGCCACCACCGACCCCAAGGTGCGCGGCATCGCCGACCTGATCGTCCGGCTCTTCGCCCGGGGCATCCCGTTCGTCGGCGAATGCCTCAGCCACCAGGTGCTGTGCGCGCTGCTGGGGCTCGAACTCTTCCCCAGGGAACGGCCCAACCAGGGCACCCAGCGCCGCATCGACTTCTTCGGACGGTCCGAGCCGGTCGGGTTCTACAACTCCTACGCCGCCCGCCACACCGATGACCGGCTGTATTCCCCACTTGCCCGCGGTGCCGTCGAGCTGTGCCGCAACCCGGCCACCGGCGAGGTGCACGCGGTGCGCGGCGAGCGGTTCGCCGCCACCCAGTTCCACCTGGAGTCGGTGCTGACCGAGCACGGCACCGACCTCCTCGCCGACCTGCTCGGCTGGGCGCTGCGGCACCCCGCCGAGCTGATCGAATGCGAAGCCGACCGGTGATCGGCGACGGCACCCGGGCCGCGCCCGGACTCCCGTGGCCCGAGGGGACGGTGGCCGCGCAGCAGCCGGAGTGGAAGACCCACCCGGACTACGTGGCGAGCCGCGCCGCGCTGGCCGCCGCGCCCGCGCTGGTGACCGCCGCCGAACTGGACCGGTTGCGCCGGGCGCTGGCGGTGGTGGCCGGTGGCGGGGCGCGGATGGTCCAGCTCGGCGACTGCGCGGAGAGCTTCGGGGAGACCGGCGCCGATCACGTCCGCGCCAAGACGGCGGTGCTGCACGCCCTCGCCGATGAACTCGGCGGCGACGGACCGGTGTTACGGGTCGGGCGGATCGGCGGCCAATTCGCCAAGCCGCGCAGCAGTCCCTTCGAGGACGTCGACGGGGTGCAACTGCCCGCCTTCCGCGGCCACATGGTCAACGGCGAGACCCCGTCCGCCGGGGCGCGGGCGCACGATCCGCGGCGGATGGTGCGGGCGTACGAGGCGAGCGCCGAGGTGTTACGGGTCCTCGCCCGCGACCGGGACCGGCGCGCCGGACGCCGCCCGGGACCGTTCCCCGACGGGCCCTGGTCCAGCCACGACGCGCTGGTCATCGACTACGAGGCCCCGCTGGTCCGCACCGACGCCGGGCGGCGGATCCTCGCCTCCACCCATCTGCCCTGGCTCGGCGACCGCACCAGAGCGCCCGGCTCGGCCCATGTGCGGCTGCTGTCCCAGGTGGCCAACCCGGTCGCGCTCAAGCTCGGCCCCTCAGCGGACCCCGGCGAACTCGCCGAGGTGTGCGCCCTGCTGGACCCGGACCGGACCCCCGGCAGACTCACCCTGATCGCGCGCATGGGCGCGGAGCGGGTCGCCGAGCTGCTGCCGCCCCTGGTGGCCGCCGTACGGGCCCGGGGCCACCGGGCGGTCTGGCTGAGCGACCCGATGCACGGCAACACCGTGCGCGCTGGCGGGGTGAAGACCCGGCACCTGAGCGCCATCGTGGACGAGGCGGTCCGCTGCAAGAGGGTCCTGGAAGCGGCGGGGGAGCACCCCGGCGGACTCCATCTCGAAGTCGCCGCGTCGGATGTCACCGAATGTCTCGGCGGAAAGGTCGACGGGGTCGAGCGACTGGCCGAGCGCTATACGACGCTGTGCGATCCGCGACTGAATCCCGATCAGGCAGCCGAATTGATGCGCACCTGGATTCGCGCATAGGAATCCGTAGACTCGGAATACATCCGCCGAACATATACGCGGCGTCTCTTCGCTCCGCCCGGCGGCTGCCCTTCTCTTCTGGAAGGTGAGGATTTGACCGAGCACAAGGACACTGCCGACATCGCCTGCCGGGTCGCACTGGTCACCGGCGCGGCCGGCGGAATCGGAACCGCCATCGCCCGGGCACTCGCGGGCCGGGGAACTCTGGTGGCCGCCGTGGACAAGGATGCCGACCGGCTGACCGATCTGGTGGAGAAGATGGCGGCGGACGGACTGACCGCCGCCGCCTTTCCCGCCGATGTCACCGACAGCGGGCGCATCGACGAGGTCGTCGACCGGATCGAAACCGAACTCGGCGCCGTGGACCTGCTGGTGAACGCGGCCGGAGTGATGCGCGCCGGGTCCGCGCTGGACATGTCGGACCTCGATTGGCGGGCCATCTTCTCGATCAATCTGGACGGTGTCTTCCACTGTTCCCGGGCCGTCGCATCGCGCATGAAGGAACGCGGCGAGGGCGCCATCGTGACCGTCGCCTCCAACGCCGGACGGATACCCCGGGTACATATGGCGGCGTACGGCGCCTCGAAGGCCGCCGCGTCCCTCTACACCAAGTCCCTCGGACTGGAACTGGCGGAATACGGAATCCGCTGCAACGTGGTGTCGCCCGGTTCGACCGATACCGACATGCTGCGTGCGCTGTGGTCCGCGGAAGCCGACCGGCAGACCACGATCGACGGCTCGATGACCACGTACAAGACCGGAATCCCGCTGCGCCGGATCGCCGAACCCGGTGACATCGCGGACGCCGTTGTTTTCCTCGCCTCCGACCGGGCCCGGCACATCACCATGCAGGACCTGTGCGTCGACGGCGGCGCCATTCTGGGGGTGTGAGAAAAGGCCATGGGCATTCCCGCCATCGCGCCCTATCCGATGCCGACCGCGGCCGATCTGCCGAAGAACCAGGTCGACTGGCGGCCCGACCCGGAGCGCGCCGTCCTCTTCTTCCACGACATGCAGGCGTACTTCCTGGCGCCCTTCGACCCGGGCAGCGCCCTGTACGGCGAGCTGCTGGCCAACGCCCGCGCCCTGCGCGAACGGGCCGCCGCGCTCGGCATGCCGGTGGTGTACTCGGCCCAGCCCGGCGACATGGACCGCGGCCAGCGCGGTCTGCTGTACGACTTCTGGGGGCCCGGGATGTCCGCGCACGAGCGGGACACCGGGATCGTGGAACCGCTGCGCCCGGCCGACGGGGACACCGTGCTGACGAAGTGGCGTTACAGCGCTTTCGTCCGCTCCGAATTCCGTGATCTGATGCAGAAGTCCGGCCGCGACCAATTGATCGTGTGCGGGGTCTACGCCCATGTCGGCTGTCTGATGACCGCGGTCGACGCCTTCAGCTCCGATATCCAGCCGTTTCTGGTGGCGGACGCCCTCGCCGATTTCACCGCCGACCACCACCGGTCCGCGCTGGACTATGCCGCGCGCTGCTGCGCGGCGATCCACACCACCGAGCAGATGCTCGACTTCCTGGCTGCCGAGAAGAGCTCCGCCCGATAGAGGGGTGCCGACCCATGAGTTCCACGGAAACGTTCCGCGTGGACGCCACCACCGAAATCCGCGCCGATCCCGCCGCCGTCTTCGCCTATGTCAGCGACCTCACCCGCAGCGGTGACTGGAGCCCCGAGTGCCTGGGCGGGGAGTGGAGCGAAGGAGAACCCGCGGCCGTCGGCTCCGTCTTCACTGCGCGCAACCACCGGGAGCCGGATGTGGTCGCCTGGGCGCCGGTCGTGCGCGGGGACTGGACCACGCAATGCGAGGTCGTGGAATCCGTCGCGCCGCGCGTGTTCAGCTGGGCCATGCGCACCAAAGACGGCCGCGCCCAGGAGAGCGTATGGTCGTTCACGGTCGAGCCGACGGCGGGCGGCAGTGCGCTGACCCACGCCTTCTGGATGGGCGAACTGACCGAAGGCATGCGGGGAATTCTCCACGGCATGAGCGACGCCGAGGTGAAGAAGTTCCTCGACGACTGGTCGGACAAAATCGACGGCGATATGCGGCAGTCGCTCGCCCGCATCAAGGCCGCACTCGAAACCGCCTCCTGATGGCGAGGGGTGACGCCCACCGTGATTCTGCAACGCATCGGGAACAGGGGACTGTTCCTGGGCTCCTTCTTCGACGGGGCTGCCAAGAAGAGCCCGTACCAGAAAATCACCCTCGACCACGAACTCGACATCGCACCGGAGCTGGGCACCGACCTCACCGTCTACGCCTGTGCGAATCTCGTCGCCGAAATGGCGTCCGCACTGCGTGATCTGCGGGTGCGCCCGGGCGACAAAGTCGCCGTCTACAAAGAGGACGGCTTCGACATCTTCCTGCTCACCTGCGCGGTCGCCCGCGTCGGCGCGGTCCCCGTCGCCCTCTCGCCCAGCCTCACCGGCGAGGTCGTCGCGGAGCTGCTGAACCGCTGCGACTGGCCGCATCTGATCACCGACGAGAAGAAACTGGTCGGCGAGCTGCCGCCGGATGTCACCAAGCGCTGCAAGCGGGTCTTCCTGGTGACCGGCGAGGCCGAGGGCACCACCGCGCTGCGGCGGGACCCGGAGGCGCATCTGCGTCCGTACACCCGGACCGGGACCCGGCGTCCCGCGCTGCTCACCCACACCTCCGGCACCACCGACACCCCCAAGCTCGTCGTGCACACCGCCCGTTCGCTGCGCGCCCGCTACCGCCCGCAGGCGCTCGGCGCCCGGCTGCTGATACGCGGCCGCGAAACCCTCGCCGTACGGGTGTCGTTCGTGCACTCGCGCCTGGTGACCGCGCTCGCCATCGCGCTCAAGCGCGGCTTCCCGATCGTCATCACCAAGGACGCCACGCCCGAGCGGATCGCCGACATCTTCGCCGAGGTCAAGCCCGGTGTGCTGGAAGCCCACCCCAATACGTTCGTGGAGTGGGAGCCGCTGGCCGACGACCCGCGCGGTCCGCTGTCCAACGTCCTGGCGCTCAGCAGCACCTTCGACGCCATCCATCCGCGGACCGTGCAGAAGATCCTGGGCGCGTCCCGGCGCCGGCGCCCGTTCCACCTCCAGCTGTACGGACAGAGCGAGGTCGGGCCCACCGTCGGCCGCGCCACCTCCCGGCGGCGCGCGATGTCCGCCGACGGACGCTGTGTCGGCTTCCCGTTCCCCGGGATGACGGCGGTCCGGGTGGTCGACCGCAACGGCCGCACCCCCGGCCCCGGCGACCCCGGCTTCATCGAGGTCCGCTCCGACGGCCGGGCGCTCACCTACTTCGGCGAGGACGCCCGCTTCCAGCGGCAGCTCGACGACGGCTGGTGGCGGATGGGCGACGTGGGCTACCGCACCCGCTGGGGCTGTCTGCACGTCTCCGACCGCGAGGTCGACGTCATCCCCGGCTTCGGCAGCGCACTGGAGGCCGAGGACCTGCTGATGTCGCGGCTCGACAGCCTCCTGGAGGTCGTGGTCGTGCCCGGCGACGAGGGCGCGCCGACCCCGGTCGTGGTGACCCGGGACGGCGGGCCGCTGGACCTCGCCCGCTGGGCGGAGGCGGCCGCCCGGCTGGCCCCGATGCGCCCGCCGGTGCAGCTGACCCTGGACGAACTGCCGCGCACCGCCACCGCCAAGGTGCAGCGGCTGGAGCTGGCGCGGCTGCTGCGGGACCGCACCGCCGGGCCCGGGCCGGACACCCGGCCGACCGAATAGAGGGGGAAGGTCACCTTGTCGCAGCGAACGTCACAGCCAACATCGCAGCGAACGCCGCAGCACAACTCCCGGCCTGGAACACCCGACCACGACCGCGTCTTCGGCTGGCTGGACGACCCGTCGGACGAGCGCGGAATGCGGTTCCGGCTGGACGACGGCTCCTGGCAGCGGCTCACCTACCGGGAGCTGGCCGGGCGGACCCTGCGCGCGGGCGCCGCGCTCGCCGACGCGGGGGTGCGGCCCGGCGACGTGGTGCCGCTGGTGCTGCCCGGCGGGGAGGACTTCGTCACGCAGTTCTTCGGGCTCCTCGCGATCGGCGCCACCCCGTCCGTCCTGCCCCTGCCGCTCGCGCTGCGCGGGGGAGAGGGCTACCAGAACCAGCTGAAGGCCATCACCGCCCGCATCCACCCGCGCCACGCCATCGCCGACCCGCGCTACCACGACGTGGTCGCGGAGAACGTCGCCCGGCTCGGCGGCGGCACCGACGTCCTGGCGCCGCAGTACGCCGACCGCCCCGAGGAGGCGCCGCGCGCCTGGGGCGAGCTGGCGGTGCTCCAGTTCACCTCGGGCTCCCGCGGCTCACCGCGCGGACTGCGCATCTCGATGGCCAACCTGGCCACCAACCTGCGCATGATCCAGGGCTGGATGAACCCGGTGGGCTACGGCGCGGTCACCTGGCTGCCGCTCTACCACGACATGGGGCTCGTCGGCGGGCTGCTGGGCGCGCTGACCCTCCAGGTGGAGCACGCGCTGATGCGGCCCGAGCAGTTCATCCGGGACACCCGCGGCTGGATCGCCGAGTACGGACGCACCCCGTACTCCAACATGTGCATGCCCAACTTCGGCTTCGAGCGGGTGCTGTCGGCGGTCCGCCCCGAGGATCTCGAAGGGCTGGACTTCTCCGGCTTGAGCGCCGTGGTCAGCGGCGCGGAGCGGATCGACCCCGCGGTGCTGGCCCGCTTCGCCGCGCTGCTGGGCCCGCACGGCTTCGACGTACGGGCGCTGATGCCCGCGTACGGGCTGGCCGAGGGCACCCTCGCGGTCACCGGCGTGAGCAAGCACCACGTCGCCCGGATGGTGCGGGCGGGCGGCCTGGAGCGGCGGCTCGGCGAGAAGCTGGACGTGAGCGAGGTCGTCGAGCTGAGCACCGTGCCCGTGGACGAACCCTGGACCTGGCAGGTCAGTTGCGGTCCGCCGCTGGAGACCGCGCGCGTGGAGATCCTGGACGAGGACGGCGCCCCGCAGCCCGAAGGGGTGCTCGGGGAGATCTACGTCGAGGGCCCCTCGGTCGCCGACGGCTACGCCGACCCCGCCCCCGAGGACGTGGCCAAGCTGCACGACGGCAGGCTGTACACCGGCGACGCCGGGTTCCTGCTGGACGGCGAGCTGTATGTGATCGGCCGGCTCGGCGACAGCGTGAAGATCAACGGGCAGAACGTCTTCGTCGAGGACATCGAACTCGAACTCGTCGCCTCCGGGGCCATCTCCCGGCGGTACGCGACCGTCGTCGCCGGGATCACCGGGGGCGAGCCCAAGGTGCTGCTGGTCACCGAACGCCCGCTGGGCGACCGGCTGGACGACGCGCTGTCCGTCATCGCGTCGTTCACCGGCGACGCGGCCCACGCCGAGGTGCGGTACGTCAAGCGCGGCACCATCCCCCTGACCTCCAGCCGCAAGCCCCGCCGCCGTTCGCTGTGGCTGTCGTACGTGGCGGGTGAACTGAAGGAGCGTAACGACTCGTGAGTGTTGTGGCCGCACCGGCGGAGCAGACCGCACCCGCGGAGCAGACCTCCCGCCTCTTCACGGCCGGGCCGTTCGGCGAGCGGGTGGAGGACACCCGCAAACGCGTCGCGGAGCTGCTGCGGCGGACCTTCGAACCGGTCGCCGGACAGGCCGAGGCCGAGGGGCTCTTCCCGCGCGACGCGCTGGCCGGACTCGGCCGCGCCGGACTGTTCGAGGAGCGCTGGCGCGACGCGTCCCCGGCCGACCCGTACGGCGACCCCGGACTCGGCGTGATCATCGCCGAGGAGAGCGGCCGGCTCGGGCACGCCAGCCTGTCGGTCGGGCTCAGCCTGCACTGCGAGACGGTCCTGTCCATCCTCACCCGCTTCGGGGACTCCCCGCTGCTCGCCGAGTACCGGGCCGGGGCGCTGGAAGGGCGGCTGGTGGGCTGTCTCGGCGCCTCCGAACCGACCGGTGGCTCCGACCTCAACGGGGTGCGCACGGTCGCCCGCAAGACGCCCGGCGGCTGGCGGGTCACGGGCGAGAAGAAGTATCTGTCGCTCGGCCTGGTCTGCGACGTCGCCCTGCTGCTGTGCCGCCTGGACGAGGGCTCGGGGCCGGTCGACGGCAGGCTCGGACTGCTCGCCGTACCGCGCGACGGGCTCACGCCGCGCAAACGGCTCGACAAGGCGGGCACCTCCGCGCTGGACACCACCTGGATGGTCATCGACGCCGAGGTCCCCGACGAGGCCCTGGTGGGCCGCCGCGGCGGCGGACTCCTCGGCGCCACCTGGGGGCTGAACCACGAACGGCTCTCCATCGCCGCCCAGGCCGTCGGTGGCGCGGCCCGCGCCATCGGGCTGGCCACCGCCCACCTCCAGCGCCGCCGGCAGTTCGGCAAACCGCTGATCGAACAGCAGGCGCTGCGGCTGCGGCTGGCCGAGCTGTCGTCCCGGCTGATCGCGCTGCGCTACGCGGTCTACACCGCCGCCCAGGGCGTCGCCGTGCCCGGCGCGTGCGGCACCCGCGAGATCGCGGCGCTCAAGACCACGGCGGCACGGTTCGTCGAAGAGGTCATGAGCGAGTGCATGCACCTCTTCGGTGGCCCCGGCTACCTCGAGGACGAGACGCCGCTCGCCCGCATGTGGCGCGACTCCCGGCTGGCCCGGCTCGGCGGCGGCACCGACGAGATGATGTGGGAGCTGGTCGCCGGGGGACTGGTGCCCGACACCGCCGCCTACGACGAGGGTGTCGATCTCGGATGAAGCTGCTGCTGACCGGAATCACCGGACAACTCGGCACCGCGGTCGCCGAGATCGCCCCGCGGCGCGGGATCGAGATCGTGCCGCTGGTGCGCCGCGCCCGCCCCGGCCAGGTCCCCTTCGAGCGGCTGTTCCCCTCGCTCGCCGCGGCCCGGGTCGGCGGCGACGTACGCGAACCGCTGTGGGGGCTGACGGACGCCGAGCTGGACGAGCTGGCCCAGGACGTCGACGCCGTCGTCAACCTCGCCGGGGACACCAACTGGGCGGGCAGCGGCCGCGATCTGTACGCCGTCAACGTGCTGGGTGCCCTGGGCGGCTACGAGGTCGCCCGCGAGCTCCAGCGCCGCTCCGGCCGCCGGGTGGTCTACGGCTACGCGTCCTCGATCTTCGTCGCGGGCGGCACCCTCGGCCGGATCGCCGAGACCCCGCTCGCCCCCGACCGCCACCGCACCGCGTACGAGCACAGCAAATGGCTGGCCGAACAGGAGCTGACGCGGCGGCACGGCCCCGGCGAGCCCGATGTCCTCATCAGCCGGGTCGCCGCCCTGCTCGGCGACTCGCAGACCGGCGCCACCCGCAAGCGCAACTCGCTGTACCTGCTGGCCGAGCGGTGGGACGAGCTGCCCGGCCGGGTGCTGCCCGCCATGCGCGGCGCCCGGGTCGACGTCCTGCCGCGCGACCTGGCGGCGGGCACCCTGCTGGACGCGCTGGCCGGGCTGCACCGCTCCGGCCCGCGCCCCGAGCCCGTCGTCACCCATCTGTCCGCCGGGGAGCGGGCCCCGTCGATCCGCGGCCTGCTGGAGGTCGCGCGCGCGATCGCGCCGCTGCACTTCGGCAAGTGGCTGCGGCTGGTCCCGGCCTCCGCCGAACAGGTGCTGTGGCTCTCCGCCAACGCCGAACGCTTCCTGCCGCTGTCCCAGGCCTGGCGCAACAGCCTCACCGGACTGCGCTACATCGGGCTGGACCGGGTGATGGAGCGCGGCCGGCTGGCCGGTCTGGTGGACGGGCCGCTGCCCGAACCCTCCACCGAACTGCTCGCCCGGCTGCTGTTCGACCTCCCGGCGCCCAAGCGTCCCCTGGCCCCCGCCGACAGCGGATTGTCGAGGTTCCTGGCATGAGCGGCATGAACGATCCCGGCATGAACGTATTGATCCTGGGCGGCTCCGGGTTCCTGGGCACGGCCGTGGCGCAGGCGTGCGAACGCGGCGGCGCCACCGTCCGGGTGCTCTCCCGCAGCGGTCGCACCGCCGTCGGCGAGGGCGTCCGCGGCGACGTACGGATGCCGCGCCTCGGCCTGTCGTCCGCCGATCTGGCCCGGGTCCGGGAGCAGACCACCCATGTGGTGCTCTGCTTCGGCTCGGTGTCCTGGACCTCCGGCCCCGGTGAGGTGCTGGAGACCCACAGCTCCGGGATGCGCTCCGCGCTGGCCTTCCTGCGCGAGCTGCCCGCACTGCGGCAGGCCGTGCACATCTCCTCGCTGCTGGCGCTCGGCCGCGCCAAGGGCCGGATCACCAACCGCGAGCTGTACACCGGCCAGCGCTTCCGCAACTGGTACGAGTACGGCAAGTACTGCGCCGAACGGCTGGTCCGGGACACCCCCGAACTCCCCGTCGGCGTCGTCCGCTTCGGCCCGGTGCTCGGCCCCGACCCGCGCGGCGGACGGCCCGACACCCGCCACGGACTGCCGATGGCCTTCCCGCACCTGCTCGCCGGATACCCGGTGCACCTGGCCCGGCGCGGGGACTTCCCCTGCTGGATCACCGACGCGACCTCCGCCGCGCAGATCGTGCTGAAGGCGCTCACCACACCCATCGGCCGGTCCACCTGGACCTGGTTCGACCCGGCGATGCCCACCCTGGGGGAGGTGTTCACCGAGGTGTGCCGCCCCTGGGGCGTGGTGCCGAAGATCGTCGAGGCCGGGCCGCTCGGCCGGTTCACCCGCCTGATCGGTGAACGGGTCGGTGCGCCGAAGGAGCTGACCGAGTACACCGAGCCCTGGTTCGACCTGGACGTGAACGTCCTCAAGGAGATCCCCGAGCCCTGGCCCGTCCCCGACCCCGACTACCTCGGGGCCACCGGTGAGGCGCTGCGCGGCGGTACCGAGAGGAGGGCCCTCGTATGACCGAGCAGGCGACCGAGCAACCGCAGACCGTGGAGGTGTCGGTCGACACCGATCCGCATCCGTACTTCCGCGTCTACTCGGCGGGCAACTTCGGCGAAGTGGCCCCGCAGCGGCTCTCGCCCATGTCCTGGTCGCTGGTGGGCGACCCGATGGAGCGCGGCACCCGGGCGCTGGCGCGGCGGCTGTGGGGCCGCCCGGCCTGGGCCGAGGGTGGACACTACGTCTTCGTCGGCTACTTCGGCTGCCGCCCGTACCACAACCTGGCCGCCTACTGTCATCTGTCCGCCTCCATCCCGGGACTCCAGCCGAGCGACGTCACCGACGCCTACTTCGAGGGCATCGACTCCCCGGAGGAACTCACCGCGCTGCGCTCCGGCCGGGTCCGCCAGGTCGCGGGCAGCGCCAAGCTGCTGGGCGAACTGCGCGACACCGGACCGCGGCTGCGCGCCCTGGAGGAGCGGGTCGCCGAGCTGGAGTGGGGGCTGCGCGCCGCGACCACCACCGACAGCCCCATCGCGCTGGCCGGGGTGCTGCGCGACGCGCTGCCCGTCCTCGAAGAGGCCTGGGCGGTGCACATCCTGACCACCTCCGGTCTGGTGCCGGTCACCGCGCTCCAGCGGCGCGTCTACGGCAAGCTGCTGCGGCACGGCAAGGAGATCGCGCACTGGCTGACCCGGCCGCGCGAACTGGTCTGGGACCGGCTGCACACCGCCGCGTCCACCCTGGACCCGTACGGCCCCGGCGACTTCCTGGCCTCCTCCTTCTACGAGGTCGCGGACGACCAGGCGCCCTGGCAGGACTACGCGGTGCGGCACAAGCAGGTGGCGGGCGGCAGCGGCGAGGCGTCCGTGGCGCCGATCGACCCGGCCGAGGCCCTGGCCGGGATGGTCTCGCCCTGGCGCAGCCGCACCGTACGGTCGCTGGCGGTCGCCGTCGGCGAGATGATGGCCGGGCGCGAGCACTCCAAGTCCCTCGCGATGCGCACCCTGCACGTCTACCGGCGGCTGCTGCCCGCGCTGGCGTCCTCGATGGGCGGCGACGCCGACCTGTGGCCGTATCTGACGATCCGGGAGTTCACCGAACTGGCCACCCGGCCGGGGCTGATCGAGAGGGCCCGGCCGCGTATCGAAGCCTGCCGGGCGGCGCTCGCCACCCCGATGCCCGAACACCTCGACCTCACCGGCGACGACGGGGTGATCCGGCCGTGGCTGAGCCGGACACCCCAGGGGCTGCGCGGGGTGGCGCCCGGTATCGGCACCGGCACCGTGATGACCCCCGAGGGCGATCTGCCCGACGACCCCGTGATCATCGTCTGCTCGTCCGCCGACGCGGACATCGCCCCGCTGCTGCCCTTCGCCGAGGGCGTGCTCAGCGAGCGCGGCAGCGATCTGTCGCACATCGCGATCCTCTCCCGCGAGTACGGGATTCCGTGCGTCGTGGGCTATCCCGGCGCGGCCTCGCTGCCTGCGGGCACGGCCGTTTCCATCAACGGCAGTACCGGAGAGGTGAACATCCTTGACCCTTCCTGACTCCACCCGAACGTCCGCGAACACCGAGACCCTGACCGCCCTGGAGGAGGTCTACGCCCAGGTCAAGCGGGTCCAGCGGGATCTGCGGCCGAGCGATCGCATCATCCAGGACCTGGAGATCGACTCGCTGGCCACCCTGGAGATCCTGCTGGCGCTGGAGGAACGCTTCGGCGTGGCGCTGGTCGACAACCCCAAGGCCGCCACCATCACGACGGTCGGCGACCTCGTCGGACTCCTCGACGAACTGCGCGCCGACGCCACCACGACATGACGACGGGAGACGCATTGCTTCCCGAAAGCGACACCGACACCGCCGCCTTCGACGTCCTGCACACCCTGGTCATCAAGGGCATGGCAGCGGCCGACCCCCTGGTGGCGGGCGCCGGGCACGACCGCGAGGACGTCCTCGCGGAACTGGAGAAACTGCGGGCCGACGGGCTCGCCACCCACATGGAGCGGCGCGGGCTGTGGCGCATCACGGCCGAGGGCCGCGAGCGGCACACCGCGCTGATCGCCGACGACCTGGCAGGCGACGGCCGGGACCGGCTGCGACCGGGTTACGAGCGCTTCCTGCCGGTGAACGACCGGTTCAAGGAGCTGTGCACCCGCTGGCAGCTCCGTGACGGCGCCACCAACGACCACACCGACGCCGCCTACGACCAGGCGCGGGTGGCCGAACTCGGCGCCGTGCACGACGAGGCCGTCACGGTGATCAGTGAACTGGTCGCCGTACGCCCCCGTTTCGGGCGCTACGCCGACGGGCTCACCGGTGCCCTGGCCCGGCTGCGCGACGGCGACCACAAGGCGTTCACCGGCGTCATGTGCGACTCGTACCACGACGTCTGGATGGAGCTGCACCGCGATCTGCTGCTCTCGCTGGGGATCGAGCGGGAGGCCGAGGAACGGGCGGGGACGGCGCGGTGACCGGCGCGGACATCCCCGTGGGCCTTCCTGCGTTCGGCGCGGACACGGTGCTGCGGCTCACCGGCGAACTCGGCGACGGCGACCGGGCCGCGGTCGGCGGCAAGGCCGTGGGGCTCGCCGCGCTGCTGCGCGCCGGGGCGACCATCCCCGACACCTGGGTGGTGCCGGTCGGCGCCGAGCCCGCCGCCGACGACCTCGCCCGGCTCGCGGCGGTCGCCCCGCGCTGGGCGGTGCGCAGCTCGGCCACGGTCGAGGACGGGGCGGCGCTCAGCTACGCGGGCATGTTCCGCAGCGAACTCGACGTTCGCGCCGACGACTTGGCCACCGCCATCGCCGCCGTACGGGACTCCGCGCGCAGCGGCCGGGTCGCCGCCTACCGGGAGCGCACCGCGTCCGGACCGGTGCTCGACGTCGGGATGGCGGTGCTGCTCCAGCCCTTCCGCACCCCGGTGCGCAGCGGGCTGTGGCTGGGCCGCGGCCCCGGCCGGGGGCGACTGGAGTGGGTGCGCGGCAGCGGCGACGCCCTGGTCTCCGGCGCGGTCACCCCCGCCTGGGAGGAGTGGACGCCCGAGGGGCCCGCCGGGGGATCGGAGCCGGGGCCGCTGGAGAGCGGCGGGCTGCCGGTCGGCGCGGCGTGCGTCGCGGTGCAGAACGCGCTCGGCATGCCCGCCGACCTGGAATTCGCCCTGCTCGACAGCGGCCTGGTGTGGCTTCAGTTCCGGCCGATGACCACCTCGCTGGGGGAGACGCCGGGGCCCGCCGCCGAGACGGACGGGACGGACGACAAGGACGCGAAGGTCGTGCACGGCATCGCGGCCTCCGCCGGGGCGGCCACCGCCCGGGCACTGCGGCTGCGGGACATCGACGACCCCCGCTGGGAGCCGGGCGCGGTGCTGCTCGCCGAGCAGACCGACCCGGACTGGGTCCCGCTGATGGCGGAGGCCGCCGCCCTGGTCACCGCCGAGGGCGGGATGCTCTGCCACGCCGCCATCGTCGCCCGCGAACTCGGGGTGCCCTGTGTGACCGGGGTCGGCGCGGCGGCGCTGGAGCGGCTGGCCGCGGGCGGCCCGGTCGCGGTGGACGGCTCGGCGGGAACGGTGGCGATCCTGTGACCCCGGTACGCGAGCCCGCGACCCCGGTGCGCGAGGAGCTGGCCGATCTCGCCGACGAGCAGCGGGAGTTCGGCGCCCTGGTGCGGTCCCTCGCCGACGACGACTGGGTCCGTGACTCGGCGGCGGACGGCTGGACCGTGGCCGACCAGGTGTCCCATCTGGCCGACACCGAGGAGGTCGCCCGCGACACCCTGGCGGGTGGCCCGCGCGCGTTCGCCGAGGCCGTCCCCGCGTACCCGACCGCCGAGGACTTCACCGCCGCCGGGTGCCGCCGGGGTGACGGGCTGTCGCCCGGCGACCTGACCGCCTGGTGGGACCGGGCCGGTACGGCGACCCGCCGGCTGATGGCGGAACGCGCCCCCGGCGACCGCGTGGCCTGGGGATTCGGCATGACCACCGAGGTGTTCGCCACCGCCCGGCTCATGGAGCACTGGGCGCACGGCCTGGACATCCGGGACGCGCTGGGGCTGCCGGTGGCCGAGACGCCCCGGCTGCGCCACATCGCGACGCTCGGCCACGCCACCCTGCGCTACGCCCTGGGCCGGGCCCGGGTGCGCCCGCCCGCGGACCGCACCCTGCGGCTGGAGCTGACGGCGTACGACGGCACCGGCCACACCGTCGGACCCGACGACGCGACCGATGTGCTGCGCGGCCCGCTGCTGGCGTGGTGCCGGGTCGCGACCCGGCGCACCCGGGGCGCCGCGGCGGGGGAGTTGACGGCCGACGGCGAACTCGCCGAACTCGCGCTGCTGCACGCGCGGGCGTATCTGTGAAAGCGAGGCAGGACGGTAGTGTGACGTCATGGTCAAGGTGGAGAAAGAACAGACAATCGCCTGTACACCGGAAGCCTTCCTCGACTTCGTGATGGACATCGAACGTTACGTCGAAGTCGATGACAAGGTCGGACCGATCTCCTGGGTGCGCAGGAACGGCAATCTCACCGAGTTCAAGTTCCAGCCCAGGCTGCCCGGGCTGCGGCTTCCGGAGCCGAAAGCCATCGCCCAGATGCGGCTCACTCCGGGCTCGTGCATCGACATCCGGCTGGCGCCCTTGCCGCTGAACAAGTTCAATCACCGGATGGCCGAATTCAGCGCCCGGTTCTCCTGTGTGCCGGTGGACGGCGGCATCCGGGCCACCCGCATGATTTCCTTTCAGTTCAACCCGCTCACCCGCTGGATGCTCGATCCGGTTCTGCGGCGCACCATCCCCGGGTCGGTGGAGCGGGAACTGCGGCTGAGCAAGGAGATCCTGGAACGCGCGTAGTGACGCTACAGGGGGAAACCCATGGCTATACCCGCGGACGACACCCCGGCCCCGGCCGGGGAACAGCACGCGCACGTCATCGTGATCGGCGCGGGATTATCGGGGATCGCCGCCGCGGTCAAACTGCGGCGCGGCGGCATCACGGACTTCCTGGTGCTGGAGAAGGCCGACCGGGTCGGCGGGACCTGGCGGGAGAACACCTATCCGGGGTGCGCCGTCGACATCCCCTCGTCGATCTATTCCTTCTCCTTCCACCCCAACCCGGGCTGGAGCAGGAATTTCGTCGGCCAGCCCGAGCTGCTGTCCTACATCGAGGACACGGTGGAGAAGTTCCGCCTCGCCCCGGCCCTGCGCTTCGGCACCGAACTGCTGGAGGCCGCCTGGTCCGGGGACCGCCGCCGCTGGATCCTCGACACCAGCCGGGGGCGCTTCGTCGCCCAGCACGTCATCTTCGCCTCCGGTCTGCTCCACGAGCCGGCCATCCCGTCCCTGCCGGGGCTGGACGGGTTCCCGGGCGACACGTTCCACTCGGCCCGCTGGAACCACGACGTGGACCTCACCGGCAAGCGGGTCGCCGTCATCGGCACCGGCTGCTCGGCCATCCAGCTCGTGCCGGAGATCCAGCCGCAGGTGCGGCAGCTGTACGTCTTCCAGCGCACCGCCGCCTGGGTGATACCCCGGCTCGACTTCCGGGTCCCGAGGCCCGTCCAGCGGCTCTTCCGGCACGTCCCCGTCACCCAGCGGCTGTTCCGCGGCGTCTGCGACGGCTTCCTGAAGACGCTGGCCCTGATCATGCGCCGCCGAAGCGTCGCCCGGCTGCTCACCCCGGTCGGCAAGGGGCTCCTCCGGCGCCAGGTGCCCGACCCCGAGCTGCGCGCCCAGCTGACCCCGGACTTCACCGTCGGCTGCAAGCGGCTGCTGCTGTCGAACACCTACCTCCCGGCCCTGACCCGGCCCAACGCCCGGCTCGTGCCGCACGCCCTCGCCGGGGCGGACGGCAGCGAGCTGATCGCGGCGAACGGCGAGCGGGTGGAGGTGGACGTCGTCGTCTTCGGCTCCGGCTTCGAGATGCGCCATCCGCCTATCGCGACACGGATCCGCGGGCGGGACGGCCGACTGCTCTCCGAGACCTGGAAGACCAAGAGCCCCGAGGCCTACCGGGCCACCACCCTGCCCGCCCTGCCCAACGCCTATCTGCTGCTCGGCCCGAACATCGTGATGTACAACTCGCTGCTCGCCCTCGCCGAGGCCCAGCTCGACTACGTCGTGGACGCGATCCGCACCGCACGCGCCCGGGGCATTGACGCCCTGGAGATCCGGCCCGAGCCGTTCCGCTCGTTCAACGACGAGGTGCAGCGCGGCCTCGCCTCGACCGTCTACAACACCGGCGGGTGCAGCAGCGTCTATCTCGACGAAAACGGCAAGAACTTCGTCACCTGGCCATGGTCCACCAAAAGGATGCGCAACGGCCTGGCCCGCTTCGACATCGAGAACTACGCGACGACCCCTGCGGAGCGCTGAATGTACGACTACACCCAGCCCTTGAGCCGGAGCGAGGCGAGCCGGGCCGACGTACGGCAGCAAACGGACATCGAGCTGAGCGGCAAGGAATGGACCCTGCTGCCGGACGTGTTCTCCCCGGTGCACTCGAAGTCCAGCCTGGCCCATCTGTCCCTGCTGGAATTCCCGGTCGGCGGCACCTTCCTCGAAATCGGCTCCGGCATCGGCCTGATCGCCGTCGAAGCCGCTCTCGCGGGCTGCCGCGCCGTATACGCCACCGACCTCAATCCGGCGGCGGTCAAGAACACCGAACTCAACGCCGAGCGCTTCGGCGTCGCGGACCGGCTCACCGCCGTCCACAGCGACCTGTTCGACGCGCTCCACGACGCACCCGCGTTCGACGTGGTCTACTGGCATTCCAACAATGTGTGGGCACCGCCGGAACTCGACCTGACCCCACACGAGCTGGCCTATGTCGACCCCGGATACGAGGCACACCGGCGGTATTTCCGCGAGGCGAGGAATCACCTCGCGCCCGGGGGCCGGGTGCTGATCGCCCTCAGCAGCCGGGCCGGGCGCCCCGAACTGGACGAGCTGGCGGCGGCCGGGAAACAGCGGCTGATCACCCTCGACTCCACCACCGTGGACGAGCCGGAAGGCCCCGTGGTCTACGAACTGCTGGAACTCGTCACGCGATAACCCGGTCATCCGGAAACCCGGCCCATTCCGAGAAGAGGCCCACCCTTGATCTTCGACAAGCTGCTGAGTCTGCCCAGTGATGCCGAGCCCTGGATCGTCGACCACCAGCCGATCGCCGTCACGGCCGAGGACGAGAAGGTACGGCCGGGCGACGTCGCCGACGCCGCCGCCCGCGGCGCGACCGCCCTGCGGTCCCACGGCATCGAGCCGGGACGGCGGTGCATCGTCTGGCTGGAGTCCCCGACGGACATCATCGTCGCCTACGCGGCCATCACCGCCCTCGACGCGGTGCCCATCCTGATGAGCCCGACCCTCTCAGGACCGGTCGTCGCCTCCATGGTGGAGAACGTCTCCGGCATCACCGCCGTCATCTCCACCGACGCTCGGCTCGCCGAGAGCGAGAAGACCTTCCCGGACATCGGCACCTTCATCGACTGGCGCGACATCGCCGCCGAACTCCCCGACCACAAGCGGATATCCCGGCCCCGCGAGGTCGCCTCCGACGCCGCGTACGTCGTCGTGCACACCTCCGGCACCACCGGCACCCCCAAGCTGGCCGAATGCTCCAGCGCCAGCATCCAGTTCAACGCCCGCGTCCAGGCCGTCATCCACTGGCTGTCCCGGCTGGACGGCCACCTCGCCCTCGCCATCTCACCCGTGCACGGCCGGACCGTGGTCGGCATCCTCGCCGCCCTCATGCGCAAGGCGCCGCTGCTGCTCCTGGAGGACGACTCCCCGGACAACGTGGACCGGATGCTCAAGCGGCACCGGCCCACCTATCTGGAGACCCACCCCAACACCTTCCGCGCCTGGCAGCACCTCGCGCCCGGCGGCGCGTTCCGCTCGATCCGCTTCTTCGGCGCCGGATTCGACGTCATCCACCCGGACACGGTCAGCGCCCTGCTGAAGGGGTCGGACCACCGCTTCGCCGTCTGCGTCGAGGTCTACGGGCAGAACGAGACCGGGCCCGTCGCCATCCGCAGCCACCTCAAGGGCACCCAGAAGCCGCTGCGCGCCCTGCGCCGGCTGCGCCGCGCCAAGCTGCTGCGCGGCCACCCGGCCGGGCCCCGCTTCCCGTTCTGCCGGGTCCGCATCGTCGACGACTCGGGGCGGCCCGTACCGTCCGGCACCCCCGGGCGCATGGTCGTCAACACCCCCGGGGTGTTCTCGGGATACATCAACCGGCCCGATCTGACGTCCAAGAACTACCCCGACAAGCGCTGGTGGGACACCGGCGACTGGGGCACCAAATCGCGCACCGGACGCATCACCCTGATCGACCGCCAGGTCGACAAGGTCTCCGGCGCCATCAGCGGCATCGGCATCGAGGACATCCTGCTGGAGAAGTTCCCCGAATTCCTGGAACTCGTCGTCCTGGAAAAGAACGGCACCCTCCAGCCCGTCCTGTCCCTGCGGCCCGGCGCCACCTTCCGGCGCAAGGCCTGGGAATCCGCGTCCCGCCGGCTCGCCACCATGGCCGAGCCCGTCATCATCCCCGACAGCGAGTTCCCCCGGACCGTCACCGGAAAGATCAAGCGGGAACAGCTGAAGAAATCGCTGGCCGAACAGCGCCTTTCCACCAGCGTCTGAGGGAGCGTGCTCATGACCGCCACCAGCGCGTCCGGCACGACGTCCGACGCGACGAAGACACCGCTCGGCACCAAGCTCATCGGGTACGTCCAACTCGGCAAGGTCCGGATCTACCACCACGCCTACGGCTGGATCCTCGCCCTGCTCCTGCTGCGCCTCGACGGCCGGGTCGGCGGCGACACCGCGGCCGCGCTCGCCCTGACCCTGCTCATGGTGTGCGCCACCCAGTGGAGCGGGGGCGCCGCCGATGACCTCGGCGGCTTCCGGGACGGCAGCGACGCCCGCAACTACGCGGGCCGCCCCGCCTCCACCGTCGCCAAGAAGCCCCTGCTCACCGGGGTGCTGACGGAGCGCGATGCGGTCCGGTTCGGGATCGTGATGTGGGTGATCGCGATCGCCGCCGGGCTCGGGGCCGTGGCCAGCCTGGACGGCACGGCGCCGCCGGCCGCCGTCCTGGTGATGCTCGTGGGGCAGATCGCCTCGGTGCAGTATTCGATGGGACTGAAACTCAGTTATCTGCCCGGCGGCCTCGAAGTCACCATCTTCTATGTCATCGGCTGTATCGGCCTGGTGCCGTACTGGCTGATCGCCGGCCATGTCAGCACCGAATCCCTGATCGCCAGCGCCCTGGTCGGCCTGTGGTTCCTGCTGATCGTGTCCTACGGGAACGCGTCCGACAAAGAAGGCGACGCGGAGGTGTCCCGTTACACCATGGCGGTCCTTCTGCCGCCGGCGGCATTCAAGGTATTCCTGGGTCTGCTCTTCGCCGCCAGCGTCACCCTGCTGACCCTGCTGTTCACCACCACGCGATTCGATCCACTCCTCGGGCTGACCGTCGTGCCCGTCGTCGTGCTCCACGCCGTGCAGCTCTATTACGGTGCCGGAAAGGAAGAGTGGCGAAAGGCGCGTTTCATCGGGCTCAGCTCGGTCGATCTGGGATGTCTGGGATTGGCGCTCGCCTTCGTTCTCGCATGAACGGCCCCGAACGGCCCCCCGACGGGAGAGCAGTGCAGTGAACGGCGATATGACAGCGGCCTACATCACCGCCCTCGGCGATGCGGACGACATCCGGATCGGGCCGCTGCCCCGTCCCGTACCCGGCCCGGGCGAGGCGCTCGTCCGGGTCGGGGCGGTGGCGGCCAACCGCGTGGACACCTTCGTCCGCTCCGGCGCGTACGCCACCGAGGTGCCCTTCCCGTTCGTGATCGGACGGGATCTGGTCGGCACCGTCGAGACCCCCGCCGGGACCTTCGCCCGCGGCGACCGGGTGTGGTGCAACAGCCTGGGCCACGACGGCAGACAGGGCTCCTTCGCCCAGTACGCCGCCGTGCCCGTGGACCGGCTCTATCCGCTGCCCGCCGGGGTCGACCAGGGAGCGGCGGCGGCCGTGCTGCACACCGCCGGGACCGCCCACCTCGGCCTGTTCCGGGACGCCCGCCTCCGGCCGGGGGAGACGGTCCTCGTGGAGGGCGCGGGCGGCGGCGTGGGCAGCGCCGTGGTCCAGCTTGCGACCGCGGCCGGGGCGCGCGTCATCGCCGTCGACCGCGCCGAGAACGCCGAGTGGTGCCGTAGCTGCGGGGCGGACCAGGTCCTGGACCGCACCGACCCGGAGGCCCCCGCCACGGTCCGCCGCCTCGCCCCGGACGGGGTCGACGTCGCCTGGGACTGCTCCGGGCGCCATGACTTCGAAACGACGATCCCGCTGCTCGCCCGGGGCGGCCGCGTCGTCCTGATGGCCGGGATGGGGGCGCGCGCCGTGCTGCCCGTCGGCGCCGTCTACACCCGCGACATCAGCCTCCACGGCTTCGCCATCAGCAACGCCTCGGTGGCGGACCTCGCGGACGCCGCCGGGACCATCAACCGCGAGCTGGCGAGCGGCCGGCTGCGCGGCAGGGTCCGCGCCGAGCTTCCGCTGACGGAGGCGGCGCGCGCCCACCGCCTGCTGGAGGGCCGCGAGGGCGGCGCCGGTGGCCCGGGCCGCATCGTGCTGATCCCCTGACCGAAGAGAAAGGAAGGCCGTTACGTGCCGCGTCTGCTCAGCAAGGAATGGTGGGAACAGCGATTTCTGCGGATGTACGACTCCTGGCGGGACCCGGTGACCTGGCATGTCACGGCGACCCCCAACGGCCCCGGTGACCTGCGGCAGTTCAGGCGCCGCCGGTTCGCGCTCCTGGTCACCTACAAGCGCAGCGGCGACCCCGTCCCGTCGGCGATGTGGTTCGGCCTCAAGGACGGCCGGGCGTATCTGCGCACCGGCTGCGACTCCTGGAAGGTGCGGCGGATGCGCAACAACGACCAGGTGCTGTTCGCGCCGTCCAACATCCGCGGCAGGCCCAAGGGCGCGGTCATCCCGTGCACGGCGCGCATCCTGCCGGACGAGGAGAAGCCGAGCGCCGCGCAGATCATCGTGGACTCGTACGGCAAGGGCCGGAAGCTCTACGACCGCACGGTGGCCACGGTGTACGAGGAGGCCGCGTACATCGAGATCACCCCGAACGCCCTGCTGAAGGCCGAGGCGGAGCGTGCTGCGGCCCAACGGGCCAGGGACTGAGCAGCGGCCATACGGCGCCGGGCGCGTCCGGGACC
>NZ_RIBZ01000306.1:0-20915 GCF_003721215.1 Streptomyces botrytidirepellens | reverse complement strand
GGCGCGGGGACGGATGCCGCCACCCGTCCCCGCGCCGTCCCGCCCGTCGCTGTCCCCGCTATTTGCGGAAGCCGATGTCCTGGTAGCGGGGGGTGGCGAAGCCGAACGCTCCGGCGTTGCCCACCGTCTTCCGGACCGCGACCAGCTGCGGGGGCTGGTAGAGCGGGATCGATCCGGCCGCCGCCCAGATCCGGGCGTCCGCCCGGCCGACCAGGGCGCGCGAGGCGCCGCCGTCCAGCTCGGTGAGCGCCTCGTCGAAGAGCTGGTCGATCTGGTCCGTACCGACCCGGGTGTAGTTCTGCTCCACCACCAGCGAGCCGTCCGCGGCGGGCTGGGGCTTGGCATAGATCGGGCGGCCGTCGGTCGCCGGGTAGGCGGAGGCGGGCCAGGAGTAGAGGGCCAGGTCGTACTTGCCGGTGGCGATGTGGTCCTTGAAGAAGGAGTCGCCCTTCACCTTGGTGATCTCGGTGCGGACGCCGATCTCCTCCAGCATCCGGCCGATGCGCTCGCCGACGGCGCGCAGCGAGCCGCCGGAGTCGGACGGGAGGACGAAGCGCAGCACCAGCGGCCGCCCCTTCTTCCGCACGACGGCCGGGTGGGAGCGCCCGGACCGCTCGTCCGTCTTGCCGTCGACGGACTTCTGGCGGGCGGACGAGCCGCCGGGGCGCCAGCCCGCGTCGGCGAGCAGGGACTGCGCGGCCTGGGTGTCGGGGCCGCCGAGGGCGCCGCTGTGGTCCTTGTAGCCCTTCTGCTCGGACATCAGCAGATGGTTGCCGAGCGGCTCGGTGGGCAGCCCGAACGGCTTCAGCACGAGCTTGGCGAGCGCCTGCCGGTCGATCGCGCGGGCCACCGCGCGGCGCACCCGCTCATCCGCGAGCGGCCCCTTGGCGCCGTTGATGGCGAGCTGGGTGTACGCGGGGTCCAGCGCCGTGCGCAGCGCGTACCGGCGCAGGGCCACGGCCTCGGACCGCTCGGACCCCTGCGCCTTCCCGGCGTCCACCCGCTCGGCCTCCGCCCGGGCGCGCGTGGCGTCCGCGGCGTCCTGTCCGTGGGTCTCCAGCTTGGGCGCGCCCGCCTTGCCGGAGGGGTGCAGCCTGGCCCCTGCGGCCCGCTTCCCGGCGGGCTCGGCGGCCTGGATGCGGCGCGCCGTCGACCGGTCGACCTCGGCCATGTCGAGGGTCCCGTCGACCAGGGCGGCGGCCCGCTTCCGGGCCGGGACGGCCTCGAAGACCAGCCGGTTCAGCCGCGCCCGGTCGCCCCACCACTTGGGGTTCCGTACGAGGGTGACGGAGGTGTCCTTCACCGCGCGGACCATGAAGGGGCCGGAGGTGACGGCGAGCCCCTTGCGGGCCCCGGCGTTGAAGACGGCCGGGTTGCTCATCATGCTCTTCGGGTACAGGGGCGTGAACAGCGACCGCCAGTCGGTGTACGGCTTGGCGAAGGTGACCTTGACCTCGTGGTCCTTCTCCCCCGGCTGGATCCTGGCGATGCGGTCGTACCCGGCGTTGCGCGCGGTCCAGTAGGCGTTCTCCGTGCCGCGCAGCGCCTTCCACTGGGCGGAGAAGTCCGCAGCGCCCAGCGGGCGGCCGTCGCTCCACACCGCCTTGGGGTTGAGCTTGTAGACCACGACCTGCTTGGGCTCGCGCGAGACCACCTCGGCGGACTCCAGGTAGTCGCCGTTGCGCTGCGGGCGGCCGCGGGCGTCGAGGGTGTGGAGCGCGGGCAGCACGGCCCCGGCGATCCGCTCGGTGCCGGTGTCGGCGGAGGTCTGGAAGGCGTTGAAGGTCGCGGGCCGGGCGTCCAGTGCCCAGCGCAGCGTGCCGCCGGGGGCGGTCTGCGCACGGGAGGCCGGGGCGATGTCCCGGGCCGCGGGCGACGGCGGGCCGTCGTCGTCGCCGGAGCTGCACCCGGTGAGGGCGGGCAGCGGCAGCAGCACTCCCGCGGCGAGCAGCACGGCGCAGCGTCGCTTGTCGATGGACATGGCTCGTGACCTCCGGGGTGTGCCGATATTAAGCGCATTTCGCACATTTTGACGCCTGTCGCATATACTCCTTACTCAAAGCGACGGATCATGAGACAGCACCTCGGGACGGCCATGGAGGGGACAGGATCACCCGACCGGATCAGTACGACCGGCGCGCACCCCGGCGCACGGCGGCGTGATCACGCCGGTGACTCCGCCAATCGCGGCAGATCCCTTCCCAACCAGGACTGTGACGCGTAACACTCGCTGTCGCATGAGCGCCGCCAACCGCAACCGCGGAAGTGAGGGCAAGTCATGTCCTTGAACGACGACTTGACGGCCGTCCAACGCTGTCTCGACGAGCTGGTCCGTTCCGTCACCCGGCTGGAAGACCGGGTCGGCGCCGGCGGGCTGGAGATACGACGGGTCCGCACCGACGCGGACCACCTGCGCGAGAGTCTCGCCCTGCTGCGCGATACGGCCCCCGGCGCGGAGCGGCCGCGCCCCGAGATGGTCCCGGTCCCCGACGCCCCGTACAACAGCGCGCTGTGGTCGGACGTCGACGACGAGGGTCTCGGCGCGCGCGACCGTCACGCTCCCTAAAAGGGGTCGCCCGGCGCGTACCCGGCCCGACGGGGCCGCGCCCGACCGTCCCCCACACCACTCCACCGCGGAGTTTTCCTTGGCCACTGGCACCGACCCCCAAGCCGCCACGCCCTCCGAGCGGGAAGCGGCCACGAGCGGCGTGCGCAGCCCGTCGCGCGCCGCCATCCCCGCCCGCCATCTGCGGACCGACCGCTGGTGGCTGGCGCCCGCGGTCACCGCCGCCGGGCTGTTCGCGTTCATCGTCTACTCGACGTGGCGGGCCTTCGCCGGCGACAACTACTACGCCGAGCCGTACGTCTCCCCGTTCTACTCGCCGTGCGTCGCCCAGAACTGCGTCCCCATGAAGGACGGCGCGAACTGGGAGATCTTCGGCGCGTGGTGGGGCCTGTCCCCCGCCCTGCTGATCCTGATCTTCCCGCTCGGCTTCCGGCTGACCTGCTACTACTACCGCAAGGCGTATTACCGGGGCTTCTGGGCCTCACCACCGGCCTGCGCGGTCGCCGAGCCGCGCGCCAACTACACCGGCGAGACCCGCTTCCCGCTCATCCTCCAGAACATCCACCGCTACTTCTTCTACTTCGCGGTGATCGTCGCGGGGATCCTCACCTATGACACCGTGCTCGCCTTCCGGGACGAACACGGCCGGTGGGGCCACATGGGCCTCGGCACCCTGGTGCTGCTCGCCAACATCGCGCTGATCTGGGCGTACACCCTCTCCTGCCACTCCTGCCGGCACATCGTCGGCGGCCGGCTCAAGCACTTCTCCCGGCATCCGGTGCGCTACCGGCTCTGGGGCTGGGTCAGCTCGCTCAACGCGCGCCACATGGAGCTGGCCTGGGCGTCGCTGATCAGTGTCGCCGTCGCCGACTTCTATGTGTTCCTGCTGGCGAGCGGCGCCTTCGACGACCCCCGGTTCTTCTAGGAGAGGTGCCTTCAACGATGACGCAAGTCGAACGTCAGGCCTGGGACGTGGTCGTGATCGGCGCGGGCGGCGCCGGGCTGCGGGCCGCGATCGAGGCACGCGAACAGGGCATGCGCTGCGCCGTCATCTGCAAGTCGCTGTTCGGCAAGGCCCACACGGTGATGGCCGAGGGCGGCATCGCCGCCAGCATGGGCAATGTCAACGCGGGCGACAACTGGCAGGTGCACTTCCGCGACACCATGCGCGGCGGCAAGTTCCTCAACCACTGGCGGATGGCCGAGCTGCACGCCCAGGAGGCCCCGGACCGGGTCTGGGAGCTGGAGACCTGGGGCGCGCTCTTCGACCGCACCCCGGACGGCAGGATCTCCCAGCGGAACTTCGGCGGCCATGAGTACCCGCGGCTCGCCCACGTCGGGGACCGCACCGGCCTGGAGCTGATCCGCACCCTCCAGCAGAAGATCGTCTCCCTCCAGCAGGAGGACAAGGCCGAGACCGGCGACTACGAGGCGCGGCTCAAGGTGTTCCAGGAGTGCACGGTCACCCGCATCGTCAAGGACGCGGCGGGCGAGCGGGTCGCCGGGGTCTTCGGCTACGAACGGGAGTCCGGCCGCTTCTTCGCGATCGAGGCACCGGCCGTGGTGCTGGCCACCGGCGGCATCGGCAAGTCCTTCAAGGTGACCTCCAACTCCTGGGAGTACACCGGCGACGGCCACGCGCTGGCCCTCCTCGCCGGGGCCCCGCTGATCAACATGGAGTTCGTGCAGTTCCACCCGACCGGCATGGTCTGGCCGCCCTCGGTCAAGGGCATCCTCGTCACCGAGTCGGTGCGCGGGGACGGCGGGGTGCTGCGCAACAGCGACGGCAAGCGGTTCATGTTCGACTACATTCCGGACGTCTTCAAGGAGAAGTACGCCCAGTCCGAGGACGAGGGCGACCGCTGGTACGAGGACCCGGACCACAACCGCCGCCCGCCCGAGCTGCTCCCCCGCGACGAGGTGGCCCGCGCCATCAACGCCGAGGTCAAGGCGGGCCGCGGCTCCCCGCACGGCGGCGTCTTCCTCGACGTCTCCACCCGCATGCCCGCCGAGGTGATCACGCGGCGGCTGCCGTCCATGCACCACCAGTTCAAGGAGCTGGCCGACGTCGACATCACGGCCGAGCCCATGGAGGTCGGCCCCACCTGCCACTACGTGATGGGCGGGGTGGACGTCGACCCGGACACCGCGGCCGCGAGCGGCGTCCCCGGCCTCTTCGCCGCGGGCGAGGTCGCGGGCGGTATGCACGGCTCCAACCGGCTCGGCGGCAACTCCCTCTCCGACCTGCTGGTCTTCGGCCGCCGCGCCGGGCTCCACGCGGCCCGGTACGCACAGGAGACCGCCGCGTCCGGCACCCGCCCGGTGCCCGACGACGCCCAGCTGGACCTGGCGGCGGCCGAGGCGCTGCGGCCGTTCAGCGCCGAGGACGTCGAGGTGCCGTCCGCCGTCTCCGCGGGCTCTGCGGGCTCCGCGGCTGAGCAGCCGCCCAGCCCCGCCGAGAATCCGTACACGCTGCACCAGGAACTCCAGCAGACCATGAACGACCTGGTGGGCATCATCCGGCGGGCCGGTGAGATGGAGGACGCGCTGCACCGGCTGGCGGCGCTGCGGGTCCGGGCGCGGCGGGCCGGGGTCGAGGGCCACCGGCAGTTCAACCCCGGCTGGCACCTGGCCATCGACCTGCGCAACATGCTGCTGGTCAGCGAGTGCGTGGCGCGCGCCGCCCTGGAGCGCACCGAGAGCCGCGGCGGGCACACCCGCGACGACTATCCCGAGATGGACCGCGAATGGCGCCGGGTGAACCTGGTCTGCCGCCTCTCCGACCCGTCGGCCGGTCTCGCCGCGCCGACCGATCCCGGGCGCGGGCAGATCCGGCTGGAGCGGCGCGAGACGCCGCCCATCCGGCCCGACCTGCTGAACCTGTTCGAAAAGGACGAGCTGGTGAAGTACCTGACGGACGAGGAGCTGACCCAGTGAGCGCGTACGAGGCCCACTTCCGGGTGTGGCGGGGCGATGTGGACGGCGGCGGTCTGCGGGACTTCCGCGTCGAGGTCAATGAGGGCGAAGTGGTTTTGGACATCGTCCACCGCCTCCAGGCGACCCAGGCACCGGACCTGGCGGTCCGCTGGAACTGCAAGGCGGGCAAATGCGGCTCGTGCAGCGCCGAGATCAACGGACGGCCGCGGCTGCTGTGCATGACGCGTATGTCGGTTTTCAGCCGCGACGAGACGATCACCCTGACGCCGCTGCGGGCCTTCCCGGTCGTCCGTGACCTGGTCACGGACGTGTCCTACAACTACACCAAGGCCCGGGAGGTGCCGTCCTTCGTCCCGCCGGAGGGCCTGGGCCCGGGCGAGTACCGGATGCAGCAGGAGGACGTGGGGCGCTCGCAGGAGTTCCGCAAGTGCATCGAGTGCTTCCTGTGCCAGGACACCTGTCACGTCCTGCGCGACTTCGAGCAGAACAAGGAGGCGTTCGCGGGCCCGCGCTTCCTGATGCGGGTGTCGGAGCTGGACATGCATCCGCTGGACGCGGCGGGCGAGGCCGGTATCGACCGCAAGCGGGCCGCCCAGGACGAGCACGGTCTCGGGTACTGCAACATCACCAAGTGCTGCACGGAGGTCTGCCCCGAGGGAATCAAGATCACCGACAATGCGCTGATCCCGCTCAAGGAGCGGGCCGTGGACCGCAAGTACGACCCCCTGGTCTGGCTGGGCAACAAGATCCGCCGCCGGGAGGGCTAGCCTGGCGTCTTGCGGGCCCGTGGTGACACGGGCCCGCGCCTCACCACAGGCTGAGCAGCGCTTCCACCGAGTCCGGGCCCGAGGACTCGCCGTCCGGGAGGGCCAGCTCGAACCAGACCGTCTTGCCGTGCGGGGTGCGGCGGCTGCCCCAGCCCGCGCTGAGGAGGCCGACCAGCTGAAGCCCGCGGCCGCCCTCGTCGGTGTCGCGGGCGCGCCGCCGCCGCGGCTGGACCAGGTTGCCGTCCCAGACCTCGCACACCAGCGTCCGGTCCAGCAGCAGCCGTAGCCGGATCTCGCCCTCCCCGTACCGCAGCGCGTTGGTCACCAGCTCGCTGACCAGCAGCTCGGTGGTGTCGACCAGGCCCTCCATGCCCCAGGACTCCAGCTGCTCACGGGCGAGTTCCCGGGCCCGCCCGACCGACTGCGGGTCACTCGGCAGCTGCCAGTCGCCGACCGACCCGCTCGGCAGGCCCTGCACCCGGGCCATGAGCAGGGCGATGTCGTCCTCGCCGTGGTGGGTGTCGAGGCTGCTCAGGACGTGGTCGCAGATGTCCTCCAGCGAACTGTCGGGACGGTCGGCGCCCTCGTCGGTGGACAGCGCGGTACGGAGGTCCTGGAGCCCCTCGTCGAGGGCGTGGTCGCGGGATTCGACGAGGCCGTCGGTGTAGAGGGCCAGCAGCGCGCCGTCCGGCAGCTCGACCTCGATCTCCTCGAAGGGCTCGCCGCCGACCCCGAGCGGCATCCCCGGCGGCACCTCCATCAGCAGGGCGCCCTCCCCCGGTTCGACCAGGGCGGGCGGCAGATGGCCCGCGTTGGCGAAGGTGCAGCGCCGGGTGACCGGGTCGTAGACGGCGTAGACGCAGGTGGCGAGGTAGACCTCGGACAGGTCGGAGGAGCCGTCGGCGGACCGCCCCGCGGCCCGTGCCCCGGCGGTCGAGCCGCCGGGCGCGCCCAGTCCCCGGGCGATCTCGTCCAGCGCGGACAGCACCTCGGCGGGCTCCAGGTCCAGCAGGGCCAGGGTGCGGACGGCGGTACGCAGCTCGCCCATCGCGACGGCGGCCCGCAGGCCGCGCCCCATCACGTCGCCGACCACCAGCGCGGTGCGGTGCCCGGGCAGTTCGATGACGTCGAACCAGTCGCCGCCCACCTCGGTGGCCGCGTTGCCCGGCAGATAGCGGCAGGCGATGTCGAGCCCGGCGGCCTCAGGGTCGCCGGGCGGGAGCAGGCTGCGCTGGAGGATCAGCGCGCGCTCGTGTTCTCTGCGGTAGAGCCTGGCGTTGTCGATGGAGACGGCGGCGCGGGCGGCCAGTTCGACGGCGAGCGCCCGGTCCCGTTCGCCGAAGGGTTCGCTGCCCTTCGTACGGGAGAACTGGGCGAGGCCGACGACGGTGTCGCGCGCGACCATCGGCACCAGGAGGGTGGACTGGAGCATGGTGCCGAGCTCCAGGCCCTCGCCGCTGTCGCGGCCGGTGACGACCCGGACCTGGGCGGTGCGCAGGGCGTGGGCGCACAGCGAGTGGAAGGGGTAGCGGTGCACCTCGCCGACCTCGATGGGCTTGGGCAGCTCGCCCTGGCCGCTGTCGTCGGTGCGGTAGATGTCGCCGAAGGCGACGGGGCCGTCCGAGACGGCGCTGGCGAAGGCGACGCGGCGCAGTTCGGCGCTGCCGTCGGCGAGCCCGGGCGGGGTCTCGTCACCGGACAGCAGCCCCTGGTAGAGGTCGACGGAGGCCAGGTCGCAGAACTGCGGGACGGCCACGTCCAGGAGTTCGCGGGCGGTGGTCTCCAGGTCCAGCGAGGTGCCTATTCGGGCCCCGGCCTCGTTCAGCAGCGCCAGGTTGCGGCGTACGCCCGCGGCCTCCTGCTCGGCGCGGCGGCGGCCGGTGACGTCGGTGGCGAGCCCGGCGATGCCGATGGGGCGGCCCGATCCGCTGTGCAGCCGGTACAGCGACACCGACCAGCGGCGGCGGTCATGGCTGCCGGGGACGGGGCCCATGATCGGCATGTCCGTCAGGGAGCTTCCGCTGTCCAGGACTTGGCGCAGGGCGGCGGCGAGCCGGTCGGCCTCGCCCCGGGGCAGCAGATCGTGCGCGGTGGCGCCGCGGTACTCCTCGACCGGGCGGCCGAAAACCGTCGCAAAGCGCTCGTTGACGCGGAGCATGCGCAAATCTGTACCGAAGAGAAAGAAACCAAGCGGAGATTGACCGAAAACGGCCTGTGAGGCGGCAAGATCGGTTTCCAGTCCGCGCAACGCGCCCACATCGACGGCGATACAGAGCGCGGTGCGCTCCCCGTCCTCGTCCTGGCTCGGCATCACATACACCTCGGCGATGCTGACTCCGCCGGGCGCCTGGGGGCTGCGGTAGGGAACCAGGCCGGTCCACTCCCGGCCGTCCAGGATGTCGGCGACCTTGCGGCGGCCGGTCTCCCGCAGCTCAGCCGGTACGAAGGCGTCCACCGGGTCCTTGCCGAGGGCCTGGGCCGCCGTCAGTCCCAGCAGCTCGGCGGCGCGTTCACTCCACTGTGCGATGCGGCCGTCGGACCCGAGCGAGAAGGAGGCGACACGGATGTAGTCATAGATCGATCCGGGCGGACTGCTCTGCCACACATCGGACAGCGAGCCCAGCATCGCCCCCGGCACCGGTACGGGCGCCGATGCGGACGCCGATGCGGACGCCGATTCCGGCATCGATGACATTTGCGACACGGGCGACACCTGCGAACCGACCGTCTCCTCGGGGATATCCGCCCCCGCTGGCTTCTCGCTCATGCGCCCGTCCCCTCCGGCTCAGGTGCTCCGACCGGCTACAGATAGCCGAGTATCCAGCACCACGGCCATCCGGAGTACGGTCTTCACGATCACAGCACTATCTCAGCCCGCAATCCGTTTCCGTCCCGGCTTTTGATGAAGCGCTCAAGATCAGCGCTCCCCCTCACTCCTAACCGGGGAGAGGCAGCTCGAACCACACCGTTTTTCCGGCCCGGCCCCGGCGGGTGCCCCAGCGCAGTGCGGCCCGGGCGATCAACTCCAGCCCCCGGCCGCTCTCGTCCTCCGGGGACGCCGTACGCGCGTGCGGCGGGTCCTCCAGCGGGTCGGACACCTCGACCATCAGCACGGAACGCGGCACGCCGGTTTCGCGACGGGCGTACATGCGCAGCCCGATCGGGCCACTCGCGTACCGCAGGGCGTTGGTGACCAGTTCGCTCACCAGCAGCGCCGTCACATCGCCCAGCGCCGACAGCCCCCAGTCGTCCAGCGCCTGCCGGACCAGGAAACGGGCAGCACGCACGGAGCCCGGCTCGGCGGGGAAGACCCACTCGACGAAACCGGGGGTGGGCCCGGCGGCCGTCCCTGCGCTCTCACTCACGCCGATCACTTCCCAGCCGCTTCCAGCCGCCGCGCCGCCCTGCCGAAATGGAGGGATTCAGACGGTTCAGAGGGGTTAATCAGCACATACCCGAATTCCGGGCCGCGGTACCGCCCCGGGCCGCCCCGGCAGGGCCGAATGAGCTCACAAGGGATCAGCGGGCGCGCGGACGGGGGTGTTCCGCGGCGCGCAGCCGCCGGACCGCCTCCGCGACCGCGGGCCGGTCCTCATCCAGCCAGTCGACCTCGTCCACCCGGTCGGGGGTCAGCCAGCGCAGCTCGTCGTGGTCCTCCAGCGGACGCGGCTCGCCGGAGCGCAGCGCGGCGGTCCACACCCGCAGGACATAGCCGGGCTTCAGCGGCCACTCGCCGGGCAGCGGCTCCAGCGGCTCGACCTCGACGCCCAGCTCCTCGCGCAGCTCCCGCACCAGGGCCTGCCGCGGGGTCTCGCCGGGCTCGGCCTTGCCGCCGGGCAGCTCCCAGCGACCGGCCAGCTCGGGCGGGGCGCTGCGCCGCGCGGCCAGCAGCCGTCCCCGGTCGAACACCGCTCCGCCCACCACCACGCGCACCGTCATGCCCGCACTCTAGGCCGTGTCCGCGCAGCCCCGCCGGGCCTCCGGCACAGAGCCCGGCGGGCCGGATTCTCCCGCCCGGACGAACGGGAGACTCCGGCCCGCCGGCGGCAAGGCCCTTTACAGGTTGTACGGACGGCAGCTCGGACGGGCGGCGTCAGCCTGCCTGCCCGGTCGCGGCGGTCCGCTCGACGACGTAGAGCTGCTCCTGCCCCTGGTCGTCCAGTCGGTCGGCGACCTCCTGGGCCTCCGTCCGCGTGGCGTAGCGGCCGACGCGATACCGGTTGCCGTTGCCGTCCTGGCGGATGACGAGCCATGGCAGCACGGCGTTGCCGTCACTCATCTCTCCGCCCCCTCCGTTGTGGCGCACCCGGGCACGCGTCTGGGCGACACCGTTAAGGAAATCCCGTTCCGCATATGCCCGAGCCTACGCCCTACCTTCACGCAGCGGATACGTGTTCTTACAACGAGGCACGCATCCGGCCACGCGCTCAACGGCGCGTGGAGACCGTCTCCCGGTCCGCCTCGCCGGTCAGCTCCTCGGCCGTGGTGTCGGCCAGCTCGCGCTCGGCCTCCAGCAGCGTGGGATTGCGCCATGCGCTGCGCACGCCCCAGACGTAGAAGCCGAGGGCGATCAGGGTGACGACCAGGATGTCCCAGCCCTCGGGCAGATAGCCGCGGCCGCCGAACTCCTTGCCGCCGGCCCACGACACCGCGGCCATGACCAGCAGATACGCCACCATCCAGGCGCCCGCCGCCAGATGCGGCTTCAGCTCGGCCCACGGCTTGCGCAGCTCGTACCAGGCCCAGATCGGCAGGCCGATCGCCATGATGAAGATGACCTTGCCGGTGAGCGGCCAGCGGGCCCAGTAGAGGACGAGCGAGCCGAAGACCATCGCGATCGGCGCGATGACCGGCATCGCGCGCAGCTTCACCGGGCGCGGCAGGTCCGGGGAGAGTCGCCGCAGCGACATCACGGCGACCGGTCCGGTGATGTACGAGATGACGGTCGCCACGGAGACGATCTCGGCCAGCGAGCCCCAGCCGCGGAACACCGCGAGGAACGCGAACGCGACCACCAGGTTGAGCACCAGCGCCGGACGCGGAATGCCGGTCTTCGGGTCGACCTTGCCGAAGACGCCGGGCAGGTGGCCGTTCTCCTGGACGCCCTGGACCATGCGGGAGGTGGTGGCCGCGTAGATCATGCCGGTGCCGGACGGGGAGACGAAGGCGTCCGCGTACAGCAGCAGCGCCAGCCAGTTCAGCCCCCAGGCGAGGGAGAGGTCGGCGAGCGGGGAGTCGTACGAGAGCTTCGCCCAGCCGCCGTGCGCGAGGTCGGCCGCCGGGACCGCGGTCAGGAACGCGACCTGGAGGGCCACGTAGATCACCAGCGCGATGAGGATGGAGCTGATGACGGCCTTGGGCAGCGACTTGCCCGGGTTGCGGGCCTCGCCCGCCATGTTCAGCGGCGACTGGAAGCCGTTGTACGCCCAGACGATGCCGGAGACGGCGACGGCGGTGAACACCGAGTTCCAGCCGTTCGGCGTGAAGCCGCCGTTGCCGGTGACGTTGCCGGTGTCGAAGTGCGCCATCAGCAGGGCGCCCGCGGTCAGCGTGGGCACGACGACCTTGAAGACGGTGATCGCGGTGTTGGTCTTCGCGAAGAGAGTGATCGCGAACCAGTTGAGGAAGAAGTAGAAGACGAGCAGCACGGACGCGAGCGCGACACCGCTGCCGGTCAGCTCCTTCCCGTCGTACAGCTCCTTGGCCCAGCCGAAGTCCCAGGAGCTCATGTACTGGACGGACGCGGTCGCCTCACCGGGGATGACGGAGACGATCGCGATCCAGTTGGCCCAGGCGGCCAGGTATCCGGCCAGCGAACCGTGCGAGTACTGGCCGTACCGCACCATGCCGCCGGCCTTGGGGAACATCGAACCGAGTTCGGAGTACGTCAGGGCGATGGTCAGGGCGACCGCCGCGCCGATCACCCAGGCGAAGATGGCCGCCGGGCCCGCCAGCGCCGCGGCCCGCGCGGCACCGAACAGCCAGCCGGAGCCGATGATCGAACCGAGGCCCACCGCGGTGAGGGCCACCGTGCCGAGTGACCGTTTGTAATGCGAGTGGGAACCCTGCTCCGTGGTCAACGCCCCTCACGCTCCTTTCGCCCCCCAGACCTGATGCAAACCGCGCCATCGTACAAGCGAAATAAGGGTGCGCTTTACGGGCTTGAGGTCGATCTGAGCTATCGGACATCGCGTGTGATCTATGCAACACGTTTATCGGCATCGCACGAAGGTGCTGGCCAGACGGTACGGATCGGCGCCGGCCGCGGCGCCCTCACCAGCGCAGCCATTCCGCTGTGATATCGCCGAATGTGCCCGATTCGACAAGTCGCGCGCATCGATTCCGACGCATGTGTTTTGAATAGCGAAGCACGGGGAACAAGGCGCCACCCATGGACCAACAAGCTCAAATCAAGCTCAAGTTGGCCGCGAGCCGGAGAAAGACCAGCCGAATAAATTACCGGCCTTTTACCCGTCGCTCGCCCGCACCGTCGGCACCGGCAACAGCACCGGCACGCTCTGCGAACCCTTGGGGCCCTTGCGGCAGGCGTCGCCGCACTCGGCGTCCAGCGAACAGCACAGCGAGCACACCGCCCCGGCCCGCACCGGGCAGTCGGCGATGTCCGGCAGCTCGTACGCCGTCTCGCACACCGCACAGGTGTGGACGGCCGTGATGTCCGGCACCTCAACCCCCGGCCCGTTCACCGGGTTCGGCCGGGCCAGGTAGTAGCGGCCCCCGGTGAGCCAGGCCAGCAGCGGGCTGAGCACCAGCGCCAGACCGCAGGCGATGAAGGTGGAGAACGCCTCGGCCACCTCGCCGAACACCCCGAAGAAGGCGATGATCGACACCGTCGAGGCGATCACCATCGCGCCGAACCCCGCCGGGTTCACCGCGTACAGATACGCGCGCTTGAACTCGATGTACTTCGGGCTCAGCCCCAGCGGCTTGTTGATCACCAGATCGGCGGTGACCGCCGCGATCCAGGCGATGCCGACGTTGGAGTAGAAGCCCAGCAGCTTGTTGAGCGCCGCGAACATGTTCATCTCCATCAGCGCCAGCGCGATGGCGAGGTTGAGGAAGATGTACCAGACCCGGCCGGGGTGGCGATGGGTCACCCGGGAGAAGAAGTTGGACCAGGACAGGGAGCCGCTGTAGGCGTTGGTCACGTTGATCTTGATCTGGGAGACCACGACGAACAGCGCGGCGGCCGGCAGCGCGACCGAGCCGAGCCACGGCTTCAACGCCTCGATCTGCGGGGCGATCGGCTCCAGGGCATGGGTCGTGCCGACCGCGCCGAGCGCCACGAAGGCCAGGAACGCGCCGCCGAGCTGCTTGGCCGCGCCGATCACCACCCAGCCGGGCCCGGCGGCCAGCACCGCCAGATTCCAGCGCCGCCGGTTCTGCTCGGTCTTGGCGGGCATGAAGCGCAGATAGTCGGCCTGCTCACCGATCTGGGCGATCAGCGAGAGCGCCACGCCGGTGCCGAGCCCGTACCCGATCCAGTCGAAGCCGGACCCCGCCCCTTGCGTACCGCCGAAGGAGGCGAACGAGGCCCAGGCGTCCGGCCGTTCGAAGGCGAGCACCACGAACGGCAGCACCAGCCCGATCAGCCACAGCGGCTGCGTCCACGCCTGCACCTTGGCGAGCGCGCCCATCCCGCGGAAGACGATGGGGATGACGATCAGAGTGGTGATCAGATAGCCGATGGGGAGCGGGATGTGGAGGGCCTGATGCATGGCCTGCGCCATGATCGAGCCCTCCAGCGCGAAGAAGATGAAGGTGAAGCTCGCATAGATGAGCGAGGTCAGGGTCGACCCGAAGTAGCCGAACCCGGCGCCACGGGTGATCAGATCCATGTCCAGCCCGTAGGTCGCACAGGCGCGCGCGATCGGGATACCGGTCAGGAAGATGATCGTCGCCGCGGTGAGGATCGAGGCGAGACCGCTGGTGAAGCCGTACGTGAAGACGATGGACGCGCCGATCGCGAAGTCGGCGAGATAGGCGATGCCGCCGAGCGCCGTCGACGCGACCATGGTCGGCGACCAACGGCGGTAGGAGTGCGGCGCGTAGCGCAGCGAATAGTCCTCGCGGCTCTCGTCGGCGGCGAGCCGGGCGTAACTGCGCCGCGGCGCGCGGGCCGCCGTCGAGCCCGTCTGCGTCTGGTCGGGTGTGACCGTGTCCGTCATGGCGGCTTCCCCTGTCGTTCGGCGCGTGAGCGGTACGCCAGAGGAAGCTAGGACGGTGACATGTCGGTAGGCCGCGAGCGGGCGTTGCCGGTCCGTTACGGCGAAGAGCCGGACGTAAACTCGCGGTCACGGCCTCACTTCACCGGCAGGTGGTACGCGACCCGGTAGCGCTCGGCCAGCGTCACCACGTCCGCCGTCTCGACCGGCCGACCGCCCGCGAAGTACGTACGGGAGATCACGAGCACCACATGGCCCGGCACCCCGCCGAGCGCCAGCACCTCCTCGGCGAGGCCCGGACGCGCCCCGACCTCCTCCGCCACGTTGTCCACCACGATGTCGACGGCCGCCATCCGGTCGACCACCCCGCGCCCGGCCAACGGCCCCTCCTCGGGCAGCATCACGGGCGTACGCCCGGTGACGGCGAGCGGCTCCCAGGACGTGGAGAGCATCACCGGCTCGCCCGCCGCCCGGAACAGATACCGGGTGCGCATGACGCGCTCGCCCGGCTCGACCCGCAGCCGCTCGGCGATCTCCGGGCTCGCCTCCTCCTGTTCGCTCCCGCAGTCCCAGGTGCCGCTGACCCGGTCGTCCCCCTGCTCCTGCCGGAACGGGCTGGACTCGCCCCGGGGGTGGTAGCCGGTGCGCATCAGACGGCGCGGGACGGGCTGCTCACGGACGTACGTACCCGACCCGGAACGGCCCTCGACCAGGCCCTCGGCCATGAGCACCTTGCGCGCTTCGAGGGCGACGGTGTCGGAGACCCCGTACTCCTCGCGGATCCGCGCCTGGGAGGGGAGGCGGGCGTGCGGTGGCAGATCGCCCGCGACGATCTTCTTCCGGAGGTCGTCGGCGACACGGAGGTATGCGGGCTGGTCACCAAAGGCCACGTGCACTCCCAGTGGTTGACAGTCAGCAACAGCTTGACAACCGTCGGTTGTCCCTAGCAACTGACGGCCAGAGCTTCACTAGAAGTGGTGAACTCCAGTTCGGGGACGTTTATATCGACAGGCATCCGGTTCACCCGGTTTGATGGTGATCATGAGCCCGCAGGCAGCCCACCCGAGGAGAACCGTGCCCCAGCGACCCGCACGCCTCCTCCCCGGCGCCCTGCTCCTGGCCCCGCTCCTGCTGCTGGGCACGTCCTGCACCGGACCGTCCCACGAGGCGCCCCCGGCCCCGGGCGCGGCGGGCAAGGGCGACCCCCTCTTCCCCCGCCTCGGCAACGGCGGCTACGACGTCACCCACTACCGCCTCGCCCTCGACTACACGCCCGGCACCCACCGGCTGCGCGGCACCGCCCGGATCACCGCCCGCGCCACCCGCGCCCTCAGCTCCTTCCACCTCGACCTGGCCGGACTGCACGTCCGTAACACCACCGTGAACGGCCGCCCCGCCCGCGCCACCCGCGACGGCACCGAGCTGACCCTCACCCCCGCCGCCGCGCTCCCCAAGGGCCGCGCCTTCACGACCACCGTCGTCTACGACGGCGAGCCGAAGGCCATCACCGACCCGGACGGCTCCCGCGAGGGCTGGCTCCGGACCGCCGACGGCGCCGTGGGACTCGGCGAGCCGACCGGCTCCATGACCTGGTTCCCCAGCAACAACCACCCCTCCGACAAGGCCACGTACGACATCACCGTCACCGTCCCCCGGGGCTACGCGGCCGTCTCCAACGGCGAACTCACCCGCCGCGACACCCGCCACGGCCGCACCACCCACCACTGGCGCACCCGCGACCCCATGGCCACTTACCTGGCCACCGTCGCGATCGGCCGCTTCGACATCCACACCACCACCGCCCACGGCCTCCCCCAGTACGTCGCCATCGACCCCGACGAGGCCGATGCCTCCCGCGACGTCCCCGGCCGGATCACCAAGATCACCGCGTGGGAACGCCGTACCTTCGGCCCCTACCCCTTCGCCTCCACCGGCGCCATCGTCGACCGCCTCCCCGAGCTCGGCTACGCCCTGGAAACCCAGACCAAGCCCTACTTCGCCGCCGCCCCCGACGAGCGCCTGATCGTCCACGAACTCGCCCACCAGTGGTTCGGCAACTCGGTCACCCCGCGCACCTGGAAGGACATGTGGCTCAACGAGGGCTTCGCCACCTACGCCGAATGGCTCTGGACCGAACAGCACCACGGCCGCACCGCCCAGCAGACCTTCGACGCCTTCTACGACGGCACGGACGACGAGAGCAAGGGCATCTGGTCCTTCCCACCCGCCGCCCCGCCCTCCGCCGGCCACATCTCCGACCCACCCGTCTACGGCCGCGGCGCGATGGCCCTCCACCAACTCCGCCGCACCGTCGGCGACCGCACCTTCTTCCGCATCCTCCGCACCTGGCTGCGGGACCACCGCCACGGCAACGCCGACACGCGCCAGTTCATCGCCCTGTCCGAGCGCTTGTCCGGCAAGGACCTGGACAAGCTCTTCACCACCTGGCTGTACGCCAAGGCCAAACCGAAGCGATGACGCCCGTCAGCCGACGCCGGTCAGGAGCGCGGCCGCAGCCAGTGACGCGCGGCGGCCGGCGACCGTCCTCCAGGGACTCGGTCCTGAGGGCGTCCAAGGTCGGGAAACGGCGATGAGCCCTACCAGCCGCGCCGGCCGATGGCGGCGAAGGCTTCGGCGATGCGCGTTCGGTCGTGGCAGCCGGTGGAGAGGAGGCGGAGGAGGAGCAGGCGGGCCTTGTACGGGCTGAGGTCACCCCCGGCGATCAGTCCGCCGGCGAGGAGGTCCCGCTCGGAGCCCGGGTAGTCGTAGGTGCGGGTGAGGACGGGGCCGTGGTCGATGCGGGAGGTGAGGACGACGGGGATCCGGTCCGCGAGCCGGCGGAGCCGGGGGACCAGCCATTCGGGAACGTGCCCGGCGCCGAGGGCCGCGAGGACGAGCCCGTCACACTGACCGTCCAGCAGGTCCAGTTGTGTGCCGTCGTCCCCGAAGGCCACGGTGTGCAGCGCGACCCGCACCGGGCGCGGGCCCGCCGTTCCGCCGGTGTCGGGCGGGCCGGTGATCCTCCGGGGCAGGTGCTGATGGAGCATCACCCGTGCCTCGGCCACCAGTCCGAGGGGGCCGGAGCCGGGTGAGGTGAAGGCGGCGGGGCTGGTCGTGTGGCTCTTCCGGACCGTTCGTGCGGCGTGCACCTCGTCGCCGAGGACGACGACGCAGCCCGCCCCTCGCAGCCACGGTCCGGCTGCCGCGATGACGGCGGCGTACAGGTTGGCCGGTCCGTCGGGGCCGGCCTTGGTCGCGTCGCGCATCGCTCCGGTGAAGACGACCGGCTCCTCGCCTTGGTGCAGCAGGTCGAGATAGAAGGCCGTCTCCTCGATGGTGTCCGTTCCCTGGACGACCACGACGCCGTCCACCCGCCCGGAGTCGAGCTCCTCCCTGATGGCGGCGTGGAGCGCGTCGAGATCCGCCAACGACAGTGAGGCGCTGGGCAGACGACGGAAGTCGTGGACGCGCAGCTCGACCCCCAAGGCGTCCAGTCCACTCACGGAGCGCAGGAGCTGCTCCGCGGACAGGGCGGGGGACAACCCGCCGGTCAGGGGATCCGCGGTGGTGGCGATGGTGCCGCCGAGGGCGAAGACGGCGACGCTCCGGCCGGTCAGTGACATGGCGTTCCTCCGCCTGGTCGGTGTCGAAGAGCTGTGGACAGTCAAGCGGAACCGCGTGCGCCGACCTGTGCGGGGGACGGGTCGCGACTCCGGTCGTGCTCGCGGCGTCCGTTGCGTCCGTGGTCATCCGCGGGCCCCCGCCACCAACCCCGTCCCGGTGCCGACAATGGTGCGCATCCCCTGCCGCCGGGTGGTGGGGCAGGGGGTTGCGGCGCCGTGATCCGCACGCGGGTCAGGCCGTGGAGGCCAGGCGTTGAAGCGAATTCAGGTCGGGGTCAGCTGTCCCGATCCAGCCAAGATCCAACCACCGGAATCGGCAGCCGCGCCCACACCGCCGTGCCCCTCGCGGTCGCCGGTTACCGGCAACTGGGCGGCTGCGAGCAACCGAAGCAGCCCCTGCGGGAGTCTCTGTAGTCGCGCGCCGACCACTGTCACTTCAGGAATGCGAGGACCCCTGTGCCTTCTGTTGTACGCACCCGAGTCGCTGTCACCTCAGCCGCCGCCGCGCTGGCCGCCACCGCACTGATCGGCTGCGACGCCCTGGACAAGGCGCTCGACTGTGGCCAGGTGGCTACGGACATCTCCATGGCTGTCGACGACCTCCGGGAGAAGGTCTCCGGCGGCGGTGGGAGTCCGGAGACAACGAAGAAGGCACTCGACGAGATCGAGAAAGACCTGGGCAAGGTCACCGACAAGAGGGACGACACCGACCTCGACCAGGCGATCAACGACCTACAGACGGCTGTCGACAAAGCCCAGAAGGCGGCCGAGAGCGGCGACGCGACGCCGGACCTGAGCGGCATCAAGAAGGCGGCGGGCCACCTGTCGAAGGTGTGCACCTCGTGACCCGATGCCTGACCCTCACCACCCGCAACGCCCGGGGGGCCTGAACGCCGTCGGCGGCGAGGGCTTCCGTCACCATCACCTCGGTGCGCCTGGCAGCAACTGCCCGGCGCACCTTGCTTTCCCCCGGAGCCATCGGGGCCGAGAGCACTGGCCAGGTCGCTGGCCGACCGCCGTCCGTGGCAGTAGCGAGCTGCTCCAGCCTTGGGGAAATCCTCCGAGCGCGCCGCTCCCCCACGAATGCTTGCCTGCACCCGGTCGACATCCTTATCGGAGACCCGTGCCTCCGGACCGGTGTGGGCCTCCAGCGCCAGCAGCGTGCGGATGCGAGCCCGTGCCTCGTGGGTTGCGCGTCGACCGGGTCTGAGCAGAGAAGCTATCAGCTTGCCCTACCCGCCGCTGATCAGCGTAGAGGCACCGTGCCTGGCGCTGAACGGGTGCGCGCAGTTCGGAGCGATCAGAACGTGGTCAGCAGCAAGCAGGCTGCGGACTCTGTGCGGACCGCAAAGGCCGCCCGACCCGCTCCGCCGCAGGTCAGACGGCCTTTCGCTGGACGTATTAGACGTTGAAGCGGAACTCCACCACGTCACCGTCGCGCATCACGTAGTCCTTGCCCTCCATGCGCGCCTTGCCCGCCGAGCGGGCGTCGGCGACGGAGCCCGTCTCGACCAGGTCGTCGAAGGAGATGACCTCGGCCTTGATGAAGCCCTTCTGGAAGTCGGTGTGGATGACACCGGCCGCCTCGGGGGCCGTGGCGCCCTTCTTGATGGTCCAGGCGCGGGACTCCTTGGGACCGGCCGTGAGGTAGGTCTGGAGGCCGAGGGTGTTGAAGCCGACGTGGGCGAGGGTGGCGAGGCCGGGTTCGGTCTGGCCGACGGACTGGAGGAGTTCGAGGGCCTCCTCGTCGTCCAGCTCGGCGAGGTCGGCCTCGAGCTTGGCGTTGAGGAAGATCGCCTCGGCGGGGGCGACGAGGGAGCGCTGCTCGGCCTTGAAGTCCTCGTCGGTCAGCTCGTCCTCGTCGACGTTGAAGACGTAGAGGAACGGCTTGGTGGTGAGCAGGTGCAGGTCGTGGAGGAGGGCGGCGCGCTCGCTGCCCTGGACGATGCCCGCGGAGAAGAGGGTGCGGCCCTCGTCCAGGATGGCCTTGGCCTCCTCGACGGCCTTGACCTGGGCCTGCTTGTCCTTCTGGATCCGGGACTCCTTGACCAGGCGGGGCAGCACCTTCTCGATGGTCTGGAGGTCGGCCAGGATCAGCTCGGTGTTGATCGTCTCGATGTCGCTCTTGGGCGAGATCTTCCCGTCGACGTGGACGACGTTCTCGTCCTTGAAGGCGCGGATGACCTGGCAGATCGCGTCGGACTCACGGATGTTCGCCAGGAACTTGTTGCCCAGGCCCTCGCCCTCCGAGGCGCCCTTGACGATCCCGGCGATGTCGACGAAGTCGACGGTGGCGGGGAGCTTGCGGGCCGAGCCGAACAGCTCGACGAGCTTGTCGAGGCGGGGGTCGGGGACGCCGACGACACCGACGTTGGGCTCGATGGTGGCGAACGGGTAGTTGGCCGCCAGCACGTCGTTCTTGGTCAGGGCGTTGAACAGGGTCGACTTGCCGACATTCGGCAGACCGACGATTCCGATCGTGAGCGACACGTTGGCGACTTCCCGTAGCTTCCCGTAGCGGGATCGAATGCAAGGACAGGGGCACGGCCCCCACGGGGGCCGGTCCACCAGTCTACGGGGCCGCCTCCGGTCACCCGCCCGGGCGGACCGTCACCCTCCCGGGCTGACAATCAGTCGAACAGACTGCCAAGGTCCCGCGAAGGGCGTGTCCCAGTCCGGATTCCAGCCCTCCGCCCACCTACGTTGGTCTGGTGGAGCACTACAGGACACGTACGCCCCGGCGGGCGGCCGCCCCCTCGCCCCGGCCGGCGGCGGACGACACGTACCCGGGCAGGAGCGGGGGCCGCAGCAGGAGCGGGGGGCAGGGCCCGGGCGGCGC
>NZ_RIBZ01000312.1:0-46195 GCF_003721215.1 Streptomyces botrytidirepellens | reverse complement strand
CCCCGCGGGTTGGCCCGCGGGGCGCCCTCGTCGTCAGGTTCGTCAGGGCGTGCCGGAGGGCTCGGCCAGGGCGGTGGAGGTGGAGACGGGGACGCCGAGGTTCGGGGTGCCGTCCGCGTTCCAGTTCACCTTCTGCGCCCGGGTGGTACGGGTGCCGCCACAGCCGTCCGTCGCCTTGGCGTTGGCGTGATAGGCCATCCAGACCTCCTTGCCGTCGGGCGACGGGAAGAAGAAGTTGTGGCCCGGTCCGTACACCCCGGCCGCGTCATTGCGCTGGAAGACCGGGTTGGCGTACTTCTTCCACGCCCCCGCCGCCAGCGGATCGCTCCCGGTGAGCTCCATCAGGCCGAGCTTGTAGTCCGGGGTGTCGCAGTGCGAGGCGGAGAAGGTGAGGAAGGTCCGGCCGCCGTGCTGGAGGATGGTCGGCCCCTCGTTGACCGCGCTGCCCGACTTCTCCCAGGCGTAGGAGGGCGTGGCGATGCGGACACCGGCGCCGGTCGGGGTCCACGGATTGCTCATCCGGACCGCGTAGAGGTTCTGCGAACCGCCCTCCCAGAAGGAGTACAGCATGTAGAGGCGGCCGTCCGGCAGGGAGAGATAGCTGCTGTCGATCATCCAGCGGTTGTCGCCGTACGGATCGACCTGGCCCTTGTACGTGTACGGGCCCAGCGGATTGGAACCGGCGCTCTCCAGCACATGCACGTGCTGGTGGTCGATGTTCGCCGAGACGCCCGCGCTGTACGTCAGATACCAGCGCAGCCCGTTCGGGCCGTTGAGGCGGTGGAGTTCGGGCGCCCAGAAGTTGCAGCAGCGGGACGCCACGGTCTCGCGGTACACGGTGGTGGGCGCCGCGGTCTTCAGCCCGCCGAGCGTGGGCGAGCGGCGCATCTCCCAGTGCGAGGCCCAGGTGGTGCCCAGGTGGTAGTAGTACCCGGCGTAGCGGATGATCGTCGGGTCCGCGCCGTTCTGCGTCACGACCGGATTGGTGAAGCTCCCGGCCCTCACCCCCGGGGAACCGGCCGGTTCGGCCTTCGCGGCGGAGGCGTTGCCCGTCTGTAGCAGGGCGACGAGCGCGAGCAGCGCGGCCGTCAGCAGCGGCAGCGCTCTGGTGCGGATGCGGGTCATGGAAGGCTCCAGGTTCGAGAGGCCCGGGCAGCCACGTGCGACGCCCGGTCGATATTTCGAACACGATCCGTCATTGCGAACGGACCGTAGAGCCAGCCCGGTTGAAGGGTCAACCCCTCGCGCAGCGCCCGCCCTTGCTCCCGGGCCGTTGTCAGACCCCCCTGCCAGACTCACGGTCATGAGGTGGGCAGCAGCGGAGACGGACGACGGGGGTGTTCGTCTCTGCCCGCTCGACGCCTCGGGAAAGGCCGCCGGGCCGGTCGTCGAGGTCCCGGCGGCGCGGGGCGGGATCGCGGAGGCCGTGCGGTCCCGCCCGGAGGCCGACCGGTGGGTGTGGCGGTCCACCGCCGAGGTCTATCCACGGCTGCTGGCGGCCGGGGTCCGGGTCGAGCGGTGCTACGACGTGGAGGCGGCCGAGGCGCTGCTGCTCGGCCACGAGGGGCGCTCGGGCGCCCCGCGCTCCCTCGCCGCGGCCTGGGCCCGGCTGCGCGGGCTGCCCGTCCCCGAGGACCCTCCGGTGCGGGCCGCCCAGACCCAGCCGTCGCTCTTCGAGCCCGGCCCGCCGCCGCTGCCGCCCGGCACCGACCCGCTCGACGCGCTGCTGGCGGTGTACCAGGCGCAGCTGGCCCGTACGGGGGCGGCCGAGCACCCGGACCGGATGCGGCTGCTGACCACCTCCGAATCGGCCGGGACCCTGGTCGCCGCCGAAATGCGCCGCGCCGGGGTGCCCTGGCGGACCGACCGCCACCGGGAGCTGCTGGACGAGCTGCTCGGCGAGCGCTATCCGGGCGGTCTCGAGCCGCGGCGCATGGCCGAGCTGGCCGACGAGGTCTCCCGGGCCTTCGGGGAGGGGGTGCGGGTGCGACCCGATCTGCCCGCCGACGTCATCCGGGCGTTCGCGCGCGCGGGCATCGCGCTCACCTCCACCCGGGCGTGGGAGCTGAAGGAGATCGACCACCCCGCGGTGGAGCCGCTGCTGCGGTACAAGAAGCTGTACCGGCTGCACACCGCCCACGGCTGGTCCTGGCTCCAGTCCTGGGTGCGCGACGGCCGCTTCCGCCCCGAGTACCTGCCCGGCGGCACCGTCTCCGGCCGCTGGACCACCCACGGCGGCGGGGCCCTCCAGATCCCCCGGGTGGTGCGGCGCGCCGTCGTCGCCGACCCGGGCTGGCGGCTGGTCGTCGCCGACGCCGACCAGATGGAGCCCCGGGTGCTCGCCGCGATCTCCCGCGACCGCGGTCTGATGGAGGTCGCGGGCACCGGCCGGGATCTGTACGCGGAGCTGTCCGACCGCGCCTTCGCGGGCCGCCGCGACCAGGCCAAGCTCGCGCTGCTCGGCGCCGTCTACGGGCAGACCTCCGGCGACGGGCTCAAGCACCTCGCCGCGCTCAGGCGCCGCTTCCCGGCGGCCGTGGCGTACGTGGACGACGCGGCCCGCGCGGGCGAGGAGGGCCGTCTCGTACGGACCTGGCTGGGCCGCACCTGCCCACCGGCCGGGGGCGCCGCCACCGACCCGGCCGACGAGGCGGGCCTGCCGCGCGACCTGGACGAGGAGCCGCGTTACGGCACCACGCCGAGCGCCCGCGCCCGTGGCCGCTTCACCCGGAACTTCGTCGTCCAGGGCAGCGCCGCCGACTGGGCGGTGCTGATGCTCGCGGCGCTGCGCCGCGCCCTGGCGGCCGCCGGGCTCCGCGCCGAGCTGGTCTTCTTCCAGCACGACGAGGTGATCGTGCACTGCCCGGAGCCGGAGGTGGCGGCGGTGCGGCAGGCGATCGCGGAGGCGGGCGAAGCGGCGGGCACGATCGCCTTCGGCACCACCCCGGTCCGCTTCCCGCTCACGGTGGCCGCGGTGGAGTGCTACGCGGACGCCAAGGACTAGCGAAGAGGGAGGGGGCTCGCCCGACCGGCGCACCTCCGGAGGCAGCGGCCGCGTCCGGCCGCACACGATGGCCCCATGAGCATCAGCCTCGAGCGGCTGCGTCGCTGCTCCATCGCCGTGGACCTCGGAGCGTCCAGGACCCGCGTCTACCTCAAGCGCACCGGGGTGATCGTCGACGAGCCCACCGTGGCCGCCGTCAACACCCGCACCGGCGCGGTGATCGCGGTCGGGACGTTCGCCGAGCGCATGACGGGCCGTACGCCCGCCCACATCCGGGTGGTGCGTCCCGTGGCGGGCGGCACCGTCGTCGACATCGCCATGGCGCAGCGCATGCTGCGGCTGCTCCTCGGCAACAGGCTGCGCCGCGCCTGGCGCCGCAAGCCGCTCCCGAGCGCCGCCGTCTGCGTACCGCACGACGCCGATCCGCTCGCCCAGCGCGCCGCCATGGAGACGCTCGCCGGGCTCGGCGCCAAGCGGGTCGAGCTGGTGGACACGCTGATCACCGCGGCCGTGGGCTGCGGGCTGCCCGTGGAGCGGCCCGAGGCGACGATGATCGTGGTGTGCGGCGCGGCGACCACCCAGGTCGCGGTGTTGTCGCTGGGCTCGATCGTGGCCGCCGAGCGGGTGCCGGTGGGCGGCGAGACAGTCGACCACGCCGTCGTCCAGCACCTGCGCAACGAGCATGCACTGATGCTGCCGAGCCAGGCCGTCCGCCCGCTGCACCTGGTCCTCGGCGACGCGGCGCTCGCCTCGCTCGGCACCGAGGTGCACGGCCGCGACGTGGCCACCGGGCTCGCCCGGTCCGTAACGGTGGACGTCGAGGGCGTCCGCAACGCCATCCGCACCCCGCTGACCGGCGTCCTCGACGCGATCAGCGCCGTGCTGCGCCGCTGCCCGCCCGACCTGGTGGCCGACCTCGCCGACCGCGGCATCATGCTGGCGGGCGGCAGCGCGGTGCTGCCCGGCCTGGACACCCTGCTGCGGGAGGCGACCGGCGTCCCGGTGAACATCGCGGACAACCCGGGCCTGTGCGCGGTGGAAGGGCTCGGCACGATGCTGGAGGGCAAGGTCCAGCCCCATGTCCTCAGCTCCGCCATCACCTGAGGACCGTCGCCCGAGAACCGTCACCTGAGGACCCTTCACCCGCTCCTCCCCCACCACTCCCTCCGGGCAACTCCAGCAACTGATCGGAACTTTCTTCCCGACGCGTTGAGTGGCCGCCCCCTCCCGTCCGTACGAAGGGAGGAAGAGGCCGACATGGCCACCCAACCCCCCCGGGGCACAGACCGGGAGTCGTCAGTTGATGTTGTCCAACTCAGGTCCTGTCCTGGAGGTTCTGGTGCACGACGACGCCGCCGTGGCCGATGAGCGTCCGTCCAGATCGCAGCGCGGTACACCGGACGAGCAACTCATGCGTGCGCTCTACCAGGAGCACGCCGGACCGTTGCTCGCGTTCGTACTGCGCCTGGTCGCGGGCGATCGCCATCGCGCGGAGGACGTCGTGCAGGAGACTCTGGTCCGCGCCTGGCGGAATGCGGACCAGCTGTCCCGGGCCACCGGTTCCATCCGGCCCTGGCTGGTCACGGTCGCCCGCCGCATCGTCATCGACGGGCACCGGAGCAGGCAGGCCAGGCCCCAGGAGGTCGACCCGTCTCCCCTGGAGCTGATGCCGGCGGAGGACGAGATCGACCGGGCACTACGGCTGATGACACTTTCCGACGCGATGCACGACCTCAGCGACGCCCACCGCGAGGTGCTCGTCGAGACCTACTTCAAGGGCCGTACGGTCAATGAAGCGGCGGAAACGCTCGGCATACCCAGCGGGACGGTTCGGTCCCGGGTCTTCTATGCGCTGCGCTCCATGAAGCTCGCGCTTGAGGAGAGAGGAGTGACGGCATGACAGCGCAGGCGCACCACGCGGGACACGACGCCGTTGGCGCGTATGTGCTCGGCGTGCTCGATGAGGCGGAAGCCACCTATTTCGAGGAGCATCTGGCCGGTTGCGACCAGTGCGGTCGGCAGCTCGACGAGCTGACCGGACTGGAACCCCTGCTGGCGGACCTCGCGGCGGACATCCCCGGCATCCACGGGGCACCCGGCCGCACCGCGATCACGGGCCACACCCCGCACGCGTTCACCGCCACCCCGACCGCGATCGACACCCTGACCGCCAAGCCCGGCCCCTCCCTGCTGAACCGCATGGTGGGCGAGGTCGCAGCGGCCCGCAGCAAGCGCAAGCGGCGCGGTCTCTACCTGGTCGCGGCCGCGGCGGCGCTGATCGTCGGCGGACCGCTCGGCACGATGGCCGTCACCTCGGGCTCCGACGCGAACCCGCCCGTCGCGGCGAGCCCGACGACCAACAAGGCGCTCTTCGCCGAGATGCCGATGAAGATGGAGGGCACCGACCCGTCCACCAAGGTGTCGGCGGCGGTCGCGATGCAGGACAAGATGTGGGGCGTCGACGCCGTGCTGCGGCTGAAGAACGTCAAGGGCCCGCTCAATTGCAGCCTGATCGCGGTCTCGAAGGACGGTCATGAGCAGACCATGATGACCTGGGCCGTGCCCGAGCGTGGCTACGGGATCGAGAACAGCCCCACGAAGATGGCCAGAGATCCGCTGTGGGCCCACGGCGGCGCGGGCATGAAGAGCGACGACATCGAGCGCTTCGAGGTCCGTACGTCCGACGGCAAGCGTCTGGTCTCCATCAAGGCGTAACCGGCCCCGCCCGAGGCTCCTGGCCGCCGTGCCACTCGGATCGCCGACCATCCCGTGCGGCGCTGTGAGCGAGATGTTACACAGGGTGTGATATGTCGCTTTCGCGTCCCCGGGGGGTCCGGATCCGAGGAGGCACACGTGGCTGACCCGGACGCCCATCAGCAACGCATGTTCAGCCAGTACGTGCTGCCCGAGATCGAGGTGCTGCTGCGCGTGGCGATGTCTCTGACCGCTCAGCGCGCCGACGCCGAAGATCTCGTGCAGGACACGTTACTACGGGCGTACCGGGCAGTCGGCCGTTTTGACGGGAGACATCCGCGGGCCTGGCTGCTGACGATCATGCGGCACGCGGAGGTGAGCCGGCGCCGCCAGCGCCGGCCCCGCCTGCTGGACGACCCGGACACCGAGCTGGAACGGCTCTCCCCCGCCCGCGACGCCACCCCGGAGGAGCTGGTGGTGGACACCGCGTTCGACGAGGCCGTGGACGCCGCGTTCACCGCGCTGCCGCTCCGCGACCAGCAGGTCGTGCGGCTGGTTCATGTGGACGGGCTGTCCTACGCGGAGGCGGCGCAGGTGCTGGACGTCCCCAAGGGGACGGTGATGAGCAGGCTGCACCGGGCCCGCAAACGGATCCGGAACCAGCTGCTGGCCGCGGGACGCACGGGACGGGAACCTGAGCGAGGTGAGGCATGAGCCGATGGACGTGGTGGCGCGACACCGAACGGCGCCGGACGAAAGAGTGCCCGGTGGGCGCGCCGATGCTCCAGGCGTATCTCGACGGCGAACTGGACGCACCGGACACGGGCCGGGTGCGGGCCCATGTGGCGGAGTGCCACGCGTGCGCCCGTGAGCTGTCCCTCTACCAGCGCATCACCAGCGAGCTGGCCTCCCGGGGGGTGACCGACGAAGCGGCGCTGGCGCGGCTGAAGGAGTTCGCGGCCTCGATCGCGGAGCGGGAGAGCACCCGGGAGCCGGGGCCGGGCCCGGATCGGATGCCGGGATCGGGTTCGGGCTCGGGGCCGGGCTCGGGGCCGAGTGCGGTGCCCAAGCCCGGGGGCTGACATCACGCCGTCGCGCGGCCGAGCACAGCAGCACGGCCGCCGTGAGCAGGGTCCCGGAGACGAGGGCGACATCGGCCAGGTTGAACACCGGGCCGCGCCCCGCCACCGTGATCCAGTCGACCACGGCGCCGCGCAGCGGGCCCGGCGGCCGCACCACCCGGTCGGCGCCGTTGCCGACCGAGCCCCCGGCGATCAGCGCCATGCCGAACGCCAGGGCCCTGCGATGGGCCCGCAGCCCCGCGCAGACGGCGGCCAGGGTGGCGACCGCGCCGGTCAGGGTGATCATGCTGATCAGTACCGGGCGGCCGTGCCCCAGCCCGAAGGCCACCCCGGCGTTGTGCACCAGCAGCGTCCGGAACGGCCCCAGCCGGGCCTGCGGCCCCGAGGTACCGCTCCAGGCGGCCAGCGCGAGCGCCTTGCTCACCTGGTCGGCCGCGATCACCATGAGCGCGGCCAGCGGGAAGAGCAGCCGACCGGTGTGCGGGTGGGGGTTCATGGCGGGCCTCCCTGAATGCCGGGGCCCGGTCCACGGGCGCGGTCGGGGCCCAGGGAGGAAACCCGGCGGGGGCACGTCCCGCTTCCCTCCATACGAGACTTTCGGGACTTTCCCGGCATCCTGGCGGCGTGCGGACATGACCGTGGCGCGGACACGACGGAGGGCCCGCAGGCGGCTGCCTGCGGGCCCTCGCTGTCACATCACCATGCTCGGCCCAGTGCCGGAAGGGGTCACTCCGACGCCTTCCCCTTCGGCTCCAGCAGAGGCATCTGGTACTCGGACAGCATCTTCATCTTGTTCCTGTCGAGGGTCTTCCAGTCCTTGTTCAGCACACCGCCGGTGTCACCCGAGTCCGGGTTCCAGGTCCAGTAGGTGTAGCTGATCTGGTTCTTCTTGAGGTAGTCCATCAGGGCGTTCTGCCAGATGGCTTCCTTGCTGTTACCAGCGGTCTTGCGGCCACCGAACTCACCCAGGAGCAGCGGACCGATGTTCTGCTGCTTGACGTAGGCCCAGTGCTTCTTCCAGATGGCCGGCATGTTCTTCGGGAAGTCCTTCGCCTGGAACCAGTTCTGGTTGAAGACGCCCGGACCGTAGTCATGGGCCGAGTAGACGACCTTGTTGCCCTCGTCCAGCTTCACCGGGTACTTCTTCACACCCTGGAGGTCGCCACCCCACCAGAACTGCTCGTTCTTGTGGCGGTCGGTGCCCTCGACGAAGATCAGCCAGTTCTTGTTGACCTTGTGGATCGCGTTACCGGCCTTGGTGGCCGCCATGCGCCAGTCGGTCTTCTTGTTGCCGTCGCCCCACGTGGCCTGGCCACGCGGCTCATTGTGCAGGTCGGCGCCGATCACGCGGTCGTTGTTCTTGTACCGCTTGGCCAGCTTGACCCAGTCGCTCAGCCACTTGTTCTCGGTGAGGCTCTGGGAGTACCACAGCTCACTCTGGCCGTACTGGTCCGGGCGGTGCTGGTCCAGGATCACCATGATGCCGCGGTCGGTGGCACCCTTGACGACCTTGTCCATGATCTGCTGGCCGGTGAGGCCCTTCAGGTCGGGGTTCTTCTTGAAGTCGATCCCGTTGGGCTTGCTCTTGGCGTCGAACATTTCGTTCGCGTAGGGGAGCCGCATGGTGTTGAAGCCCTGCTTGGCCATCTGGTCCAGCATGGAGTCCAGGCCACGGGTCCACAGGCCGTGCGGCGCGAAGGTGCCGGTCTCGAAGCCGAACCAGTTCACACCGGTCAGGACGACCTTCTTGCCGTTCGAGTCGACGATGTCGCCCTTCTTGGTCGACAGCGGGAAGTCGACGTCGGAGCCGGCGGGCTTGCCCGGGGCGGCCGAGGACGAGGAACCCGCGTCGTCGCCATTCATGGCGAACGCCGTGACGGTGCCACCCACGGCACCGACAGCGACGACGGCCGCGGCGATACCCATGCGCAGACGGCGGGAGCGGGGAGCGCTCTTCGTCTCGGTGGTCTCGGGGTTGGTCGGGACGTTGTTCTGGTCCATGGGGGAATTCATTCGGTGATACTCCTGAGGAATTCGCGTATTTCGGTCTTGAGGATGCTGGGGGTATTCGTCGGAGATTCCAGGCATTCCAAGTAGGGGTCGGATACGGCGGTCAGCCGGACAATCCGCGCCTGCGGGAGGAGGTCGCCGATCAGGCGGTCCAGCCCTTGGGCCTTCCAGCCGGGCTCGTCCACATCGATCAGCACCACATCCGGTTGCATTTCACGCGCCAGCGAAATTGCCTCCCTGGCCGATCCGGCAATTCCGGACAACTCCAGTCCCGGCTCCTCGATCACGAGATCGGCGAGAGCACTCAGCACCTGGGTGTGGTGCTCCACGACGAGAACTCTTTGCATCGATGGAGCTCCTTCGGGCTTTTTTGTCCTGTCGCTCACCGACATTAGAAAAGCCCGGGGCTCGAAACACCGTACGGATGGCCGAAATCTGGATACCTCAATTGCAGGAATTCAGGGCACGCCAAACGGCCGAATTCCGACTACCTCAGTTGAGGTAGCGGAATTCGGCCGTTTTATATGAGTTATGTCCGTTTTGCGGGGGTGGTTCAGGGCATGCGAAGGGCCTCCGCGGGACCCGGGAGGGGTCCTACGGAGGCCCAGGAAGCCCTACGGAGGGCGGATCAGCCGGTCAGCCGGTACGCGTAGCCGGGGACGAAGACGCCCGCACCGGCCGCGCAGCCGTCCGCCTGCCCCGGCTGCTTGATCCACAAAAAGGCGTCGACCCCGGGGATCCCGGTGGCCGCGGTGGGGGCCCGGCCCAGCTTGCGGCCGGGCGGATCGCAGAACTGGTGCTTGGCGGTAGGCCCCGCCCCGTTGCGGCTGGTGTCGACCACGACCCCGAGCCGGGGGCGGCGCAGCTCCCGCAGCACGGACAGGCCGTAGCGCACCTCGTCGCCGGTGGCGTTGAAGTTGGAGACGTTGACCGCGATGCCGTCCCCGTACCGGTCGATACCGGCGTGCCGCAGCCGCCCGGCCATGGTGCGGGCGGGCTGCCAGCCGGAGTTCCCGGCGTCGTAGTAGACCCGGGCGCGCGGGGCCCGCTCCTGGAGCGTCCGGGCCGCGTACGCCAGCGCGGCGAACCGCTCCGCGCGCTGCCGCTTCCGCAGACAGCCCAGGTGGGCGAGGCCGTCCGGTTCGAGGACGACCAGGGCGGGCCGGTCGCCGATGCCCCGGGTGAAGGCGTCGATCCAGCGCCGGTAGGCGACACCCGCGTCCCCGCTGCCGCCGGAGCTGTACTGCGCGCAGTCGCGCTGCGGGATGGCGTATGCGACCAGCACGGGCAGCCGCCGCCGGGCCGCGGCCGTGCCCACCAGGCCCCGGGCCCGCTCCTCGACCAGCGACTCGTTGGTCTCGGTGAACCAGGCGGCCTGCGGCTGGGCGGCGATGCGCTTGCGGATGGTCGCCGCCCGCCGGTCGCGCGGATGGGCGCGCACCCAGGACGCGGCGGGGTTGTGCGGGTCGGTGTAGAAGCGCGTCGTCGCGGGATAGAACGGCTTCGCTACAGGGAGTGACCGGGTGAGGGCAGGGGTGTCCGAGGGCTCCAGCAGCGTACGCACCGTGGTGGCGGCCATCACGACCTCGGCCACCAGCACCATGACCAGCACCTGGGCAGCCATGCCGCGGCTCAGCCATGCGGTCCGGCGCGACCGCACCGGCGGGCGGGCCCGGTCGGCGCGGTCGCGCGGTCCGGTGAACATCGCCGGCTCCGCCGTCAGCTGTGGTGGGAGTTGCCGGGCGGCGGGCGGCGGCGGCTGATGAGCACCACGGCCAGCACCGCGAGCACGACCAGCACACCGGCCACTACCCCTATCGTGACCAGCGCGGATGTATCCCCGGACGCCTCGGAGGCGGCGGCCGCCTTGGTGCGGTGCGGGGAGGGGGCCGCGGTGGGCTCGGCGGAGGGCGGCGGCGCGGCCCGGTCCGCGAGCGCCTTGGCGGGGGCGATCACCCCGTAGCCGTAGCGCGGATCGTGGCCCGCGGAGCCCTTCCGGTCGGCCGTGTCGATCAGCTTCCGCACGATCTGGCGGGAGTTCCAGCGGGGGTGTTCCGAGCGCAGCAGCGCCGCCCCGGCGGCAACCCAGGGCGCGGCGTAGCCGGTGCCGTCGCCGGTCCAGTAGTCGTTGTTGCCCGCGGTGGTGAGGATGCCGACGCCGGGCGCGGCGAGCGTGATCGTCCCGCCGTGGTGGGAGGAGGTCCACACGGCGCCCTTCTTGTCGGTGGCCACGACGGCGACGACGCCGGGGAGGGCCGCCGGGTACGTGGGTTTGTTGCCGTCCTTGCCGTTGTCACCGGCGCCCGCCACGACGACGGCGTCCTGACCGGCGGCGTACGTCACCGCGGACTTCAGGTCGGCGCTCGGGCGCTTGAAGGACACGGCCACGTGGATGATGTGCGCGCCATGGCTCGCCGCATGGCGGATGGCCCGGGCGGTGGCTGTGACCTGGGGCTTTCCATTGCGGTACACCCCGAGGGGCATGACCCGGGCCCGGGGCGCGAGCCCGTACACCCCGTCGCCGCGGTAGTTGCGGCCGGTGCCGACGATGATGCCCGCGGCGTGGGTGCCCTGCTCGTCCTCGTTCCCGTCGTCCCGGGTGACGGGGCTGCCGCCGCCCGCGAAGTCCTTTCCGGCGGCGACCCGCCCGCGCAGATCCGGATGGGTCGCGTCCACCCCGGTACCGACGACCGCCACGGTCACTCCGGCGCCCTTGCTGAATTTCCATGCGCGCTCCGCCTTGAGCGCGGTGAGCGCCCATTCGGAATCGTGCAACGCACCGCTGTCGGAATCACTCGCCGCGGCGTCACCTGCCGCAGCCGGCGTGGCCAGTGCGAGGGTCATCGCTGCGATGACCACTCCGGCCCGGCCGGCGAATGGATGGCGTGACATCACGTGACCTGACATTACGTCACCTACTCTCGTCGCACGGGACGCAAGGCCGTCGGGCCCCTTTCATCTTGGGCAGCCCCCGGAAGTACTGACACCCGCGGGCGAGGGATCCGCCGTTCCCCTCTTCGGGGGAACGGCGGCGGGCCCGGAAAGCCGGCGCTCCCCGAAATGGGGGAGGAAAGAGGTCCGCCGAAGGTGCACTCACCGCTCCCCCGGGCGCGGGTACTACCTCCTTTGCGGGTGACGCACTCTGGGACTCGACGGCGATAAGAGCCTCCTGTCGAGGGAGTCGCGATGCAGCGTTTCCGAACGTTCAGTGAGCGCGCGGGAGAGCCGGGCGATCGAGCGGACGTGGCCACCGACAGGCGAAACGGAACCCCGGTCCGGGTCCGCTCGCCGCGGAAGAGGCCGGCGGGTCTGCCCGGTCTGGCGCTGCGCTTCGCGGTGGTCGGCGGGGGCGGTGTGCTGGTGAACTCGGCGGCGCTCTTCGCGCTCTACCACTGGGCCGGGCTTCCGCTTCTGGTGGCCTCCGGCATCGCGGTGGAACTCGCCGTGGTCCACAACTACCTGCTCAACGACCGGTGGACCTTCGCCGTGCGCACGCCGTCGGCCAGACGTTTCGTCAAGTTCAACGTATCCGTCCTGGGCGGACTGGCGGTCAACGTCGTTCTCGTCTGGTCGCTGGTGCGCTCCGGAATGTATCTCCTGCTGGCGAATTGCCTCGGCATCTCCGCCGCGTTCGCGGTCAACTTCGCCTGTAGTACGGGATGGGTTTGGGGGAGGCGGAGCCGATGATTATCCCCATCGTCTATCTGGTGCTGGTGCTGGTCTCTCTCCTGCTCACGGTGCAGTCGACCCACGTCCTCTACCTCATGCTCTACACCTGGGACCGGCGGGACGCCGAACGGAGGGCCAGGGCGCCGGACACCTTCATTCCGCCGCGGCTCTCCTTCAGCGTGCTGCTGCCCGCCCGGCATGAGGAAGACGTCATCCAGTCCACCATCGAGCGAGTGGTGCGCGCCGACTATCCGGCCGAATTGCTGGAGGTCTTCGTGATCTGCTCACAGGACGACGACGGCACCGTGAAGAAGGCCGAGGAGAAGATCGAGCAGCTGGCCCGGGAAGGGCTGCACAACGTGCGGGTCGTGGTCTTCGACGACGAGCCGATCAACAAGCCGCACGGGCTCAACACCGCCCTGCCGCAGACCGCCAACCAGGTGGTGACCATCTTCGACGCCGAGGACGACATCCACCCGAAGATATTCCGGCTCGTCAACACCGTGATGGTGAAGGAGCGGGTCCGGGTGGTGCAGGCGGGCGTCCAGCTCATGAACTACCAGTCCAATTGGTATTCCACGCTGAACGTCCTGGAGTACTTCTTCTGGTTCAAGAGCCGGCTGCACTACCACGCCCACCACGGCTCCATCCCGCTCGGCGGCAACACCGTCTTCTTCGCCCGCGAACTGCTGCTGCGGCTCGGCGGCTGGGACGACCGCAACCTCACCGAGGACGCGGACATGGGCCTGCGGATCTCGGCCATGGGCGAGCGGGTGCGCGTGGTCTACGACGACCGGTACGTGACCAAGGAGGAGACGCCGCCCACCCTCGGCCACTTCATCCGGCAGCGCACCCGCTGGAGCCAGGGCTTCATGCAGACCCTGAAGAAGGGCACGTGGAAGAAGATGCCGACGCGCAAACAGCGCTGGCTGGCCTTCTACGTGCTGGTGTTCCCGCGCGGGCAGGCGTTGCTCGGCCTCTATCTGCCGATCTCGCTCGGCATGATCCTGATCCTCAAGGTGCCGGTGCTGATCGCGCTCTGCTCGTATCTGCCCGTACTGCTGCTGGTCGCGCACTTCCTGGTGCAGATGGTCGGCCTGTACGAGTTCACCGGCGCCCATGGCCTCGAGGCCTCGCCGAAGGCCGTCCTCCGGATGGCGATCGCCTGGTTCCCGTTCCAGATGGTCCTGGCGTACGCGGCGCTGCGGGCCATGCGGCGGCAGCTGGCCGGCCGCCACGACTGGGAGAAGACGCAGCACGTGGGCGCCCACCGGGGCTCGACCGAGGAGGCGGAGTCGCGTGTCGCATGACCCCGTGCCCAGCAGGGCACCCTCGAACCCGCCGGTCGCCGTCGGCAAGAACGCCGACCGGGCCGATCAGAACGCAGACCAGGATCAGGCCGCCCCGCAGCGGCCCCCGGCGCGGCGCCGCCGCCGGTTCTCCGTGGAGCGCGGCTGGTTCCCGCCGCTGGGGACCGCCGGGAAGATCGCCCTCGCGGTCTCCCTGCTGACCGGAGCGCTCACCCACGGCTACCACCTGTTCCGCTACCCCCTCTACCTCACCGACGAGGGCATCTACATGCAGCGGGCCTGGTCGCTGGTGCGCGAGACCAGCCTGTCCCCGTACACCTACGACTACGACCACGCCCCGGCGGGCTGGATCACGCTGGCCGGCTGGGTCTTCCCGCTGCCGCAGCAGTTCGAGACGTTCGGCAACGCGATCAACACCGGTCGCTTCCTGATGCTGCTGGTCCACGTGGCGAGCGTCTATCTGCTGTTCGAGATCACCCGGCGGCTGTCGGGCAGCGTGCTGGCCGCCACCGTCGCCGCGTTCTTCTTCAACGTCTCGCCGATCGCGGTCTACTACCAGCGGCAGGTGCTGCTGGACAACCTGATGATGTTCTGGCTGCTGCTGGGCCTGTTCGCCCTGCTGCGCCGGGAGACCACCATCAGGTCGGTGTTCGGCGGCGGGGTGGCCCTGGGGCTCGCGCTGATCACCAAGGAAAACGCGATCTTCTTCGTGCCGAGCTTCATCTATCTGCTCTACCGGCGGATCAAGGGATCGCCGAGCCACCGGTTCCTGCGGACGCTCTGGCCGTTCGCCGCGGCGGCCCCGATCGGCGCCTATGTGACGTACGCGCTGCTCAAGAACGAGCTGCTGCCGAGCAGTTTCGACTTCGACCTGAACAACCCGCCCGCGGACCACGTCTCGCTGCTCTACACCCTGTGGTGGCAGCTCAACCGCAGCCAGGGCAACCTGCTCAGCCACGACGGGCTGCTGTACACGAGCTGGCTGATGCGCGACTCGTTCATGCTGATGGCCGGGTTCGGGGCGATGCTGCTGTGCCTGTGGTGGGGGCTGCGGGACCGGCAGCGCAACCTGGGCTACCTGATCATCGGGACCCTGGCCTTCGGCTACACCTTCTACCTGCTGCGCGGCAGCGTGGTGCTGGACTTCTACGTCACCCCGCTGATCCCCATGTTCGCGATGAGCATCGGCATGGCCGTGGACCGGCTGCTGAAGGCCTCGTTCAAGAACCGCTTCGTGCGGGGAGCCCATTCGCTCGTCCGGGTCGGTGCGCCCTCGCTGGTCGTGGTCGTCCTACTGATGTCACCGTCCTCCGGATATCTGGTGCACACCAATACCGAGGGCGTCGTACAAATCGCGGACCAGTACCAGTCGAAGCTGAACCTCACCAAAATGCAGCATGATCAAATCGCCTGGGTGCGCAAACACGTCCCGTCCAACGCACGCATCATCATGGACGACGACCTCTGGGGAGAGCTGCACGATGTGCGCCCGTTCTACCCGTACGCGCATTCCCACTGGAACGCCGCATCCGACCCCGATGTGCGCGACAAGCTCTTCAAAAAGAGATGGCAGAACATCGACTACATCATCATGTCGAACAAGATGCGCAAGTCGATGGCGACAAACAACGCCGACGGGCGCGAGAACTGGATCCTCAAGGCCCTCCAGAATTCCGACCGGGTCTGGTCGAGAATCCAGGGCAACATCAAGCTCGAAATCTACCGGGTGCAATAGCCGCGGGAAGAGGAGGTGAAGGCCATGCCTGAGTACGACGACGACTGGGATGTTCCGGAGGACAGGGATGTTCCCGAGTACGAGGAGAATTCCCCGGCCGGGAACGACCCGGGCGACAAGCACAAGAAAAAGCTCACCTGGAAGACGGTCCTGCTCGCTCTCGTGGTCTTCGCGATCGTCGGATCGCTCGTGCAGGTGATCGCGCGCGGTGGCTTCGGTGGCGCCCTCGACACCACCGGCAACGGAGGCGGCGGCACCCCGAAGAAGGGGCATCCGCAGGAGCGGCAGGAGGTACGGCCGCCCAAGCAGCCCAAGACCATCAAGCTGGGCAACCAGCGCATCCCGCAGGCGTCCGGCCCGATCATCGTGCTCAACCCGGGCCTGGTGACCCCCGGCGGCAAGGCGACGATCGAGGGCGGCGGCTTCGGCAAGAAGTCCACCGTGGACCTGCTGCTCAAGGCCCGGGCTTCGGACACCAAGGGCCGGGCGATCGGCAGCGTCAAGACCGACCGCTACGGCTCGATCTACGCCCGGTTCACCGTGCCCGAGTCCAACAGCGGACGGCCCGCCACCCTCGTCGCCCAGCAGCGCGGCAGCGCCAACACGGCCGAGGCCAAGGTGATCACCGGCGGCGCGGTCGGCACCGCGCGGATCAACAAGATGGTCGGCCGCCCGGGCGACGTCGTCTCGGTCAGCGCCCACGGCTTCCGGCCCAGCGAGTCGATCGACGTCTTCTGGGGACGGACCACCGGCACCCCCGTCACCACGCTGCACACCGACAGCGGCGGCAGCGTGGGCCGCGCGGACATCAAGGTCGGGGTGGCCCCGACCGGCAACAGCACGCTGGTCCTGGTGGGCAAGCGCAGCAAGACCACGGCGACCGCGCCGTTCCAGATGCTGGCCATGTACCCGTCGATGAAGTCCAAGCCGTACGCGCTCAAGGCCGGTCAGCGGATCACGCTGTCCGCCAACAAGTTCGCGCCCGGCGAGCGGGTCCTGGTCTACATCAACCGCAACAGCGGGCTGCCCGCCTTCACCGCCCAGGCGAACGGCATGGGCCAGATCCGCGACGTGGCGTTCAACGTGCCGTTCGGGCTCAAGGGCCGCCAGACGCTGATGGCGATCGGCGACCAGAGCCGGGCCGTGGTGCGCTCCGGATTCACGGTGCTGCCGTACTCCCCGTCCGCCGAGCCCAGCGCCTTCGGCGGCAGGGCGGGCACCACGCTGAGCTTCTACGTCGCGGGCTTCGCCCCGGGCGAGACGGTGGTCGCGTACGCCGGGTCCGGCTCCACCGGGCAGCGGAAGATCGGGACCTTCCAGGTCGACGAGCGGGGCAAGGCGTCGGCGGTGGGCTCGTACCGGATCACCGCGGCCGACGAGAACGGCGTCGCCTTCCAGCTCGTCGGCCAGAAGAGCGGCGGTATCGCCAAGGCGAGCATCAACATGTCCTCGGGCCACGGACAGAACGATTAGGTACGCCGGTGACGCCGGTGACGTCGGCGAAGACGCCCGAGCGGGAACGTGGGCCGGTCCGTCCGGCGGCCTCGGGGGCCCGGGGCCCACGTTCGCGATAGTCCGGAGATGTACCATGCGTCCTGGAGTGTCCTATGAGTATTATTTTCGGCCCTAACTCGCGAAGAGTCCTCCAGTTCCTGACCCATATCGAGGACCTCTCCCCCGAAGAAATCGACCGGGTGGCCGATCTGTGGAAGCAGACCTCCAGCCAGACCCGCGCCGAAGGATGGGCGGAGGTCCACCGCACCACGACCGACGAAGAGCGGTACCGCATCCTCGTGGCCGCCGCCGTCGCGCGCCGGGCCGCCCTGGACGCGGCCCGGAACCACCGGCGTCACGACTGGGCCTTCTGGGCCGCGGTGTGGGACGCCGCGGCGGCGGTCGCCGTGTGCGATCGCATCGGAAGCCACTACAACGTGCTGGTCGCGCCGCTCGCCGCGGTCATGCCGTCGCTGTCGCACTGCCGGCGCGATGAACTCAGCACCCGCGAACTCCAGGGTGCCGTCCTCAAGGGAGGTGGGTAGCGATGGGTGACGAGCGGATCGACGTTGTGGTGGCCGATGACGACCCGGCAGTCCGGGAAGCCCTCGCGGACCTCATCGACTCCCACCCCGACCTGGAACTCGTGGGCCTCGCCATCGACCACGAGCAGGCCGTGCACGAGGCGGTCCTCCACCACCCCCGCGTCGTGATCATGGACGTGCACATGCCCAAGGGCGACGCCCCGGGCAGCGTCCGCGCCATCCGTGACCAGGCCCCCGACGCCCGCGTGGTCGCGCTGTCCGCCCACGGCGACCGCGAGACCGTCCTCAACATGCTCGCCGTCGGCGCCACCGGCTACCTCGTCAAGGGCACCCCCGCCGAGGAGATCCTCGAGGCGATCAACAGGGCCGCCCGCGACCAGTTCTCCATGTCCGCCGATCTGCTCGCCGACTGCGCGGAGCCGCTGCGCCGCGCCGACCGCGCCTCCTGGCGCTTCGAGGACCTGGTGGGCGGACGGCTGGAGGAGTCGTATGTGGACCTGCTCGGCCACGCCCCCTGCGGCGTGGTGGTCCTCGGCTCCCGCGGCCGGATCGAGTTCGCGAACGCCCACGTACGGCACATGTTCGGCTACAGCTCGGCCGAGCTGCGCGACAAGCGGCTGCGGGACCTCGTCCCCGAGCGCTACCGCACCGCCTCCGAACAGCTCGTCGGCCGGGTGTTCAGCGCGCCCTCCGCGATGGCGGGCCGCCGCCGGGACGGCACCGAGTTCCCCGCCCAGTTCAGCGGCGGCCATCTCCAGGGCAAGCGGGCCCGCGGCGTCGTCTTCGTCGCCGACCTGAGCCAGCTGCGGGCCGCCGAGAGCCGGTTCCGCCAGCTCATCGAGTCCTCGCCGGACGCGATGATGATCGTGGACGCCGCCGGGCGCATCCAGGCCGTCAACAACCGCACCGAGGCCCTCTTCGGCTACGACCGCGACCACCTCATCGGCCGCGCCGTCGAGGCCCTGCTGCCCGACCAGCCGCTGACCATCTCGCTGCGCGAGTGGGACGAGTCCGAGGAACCGCTCGGCCACAGCATGGAGCTGGTCGGCCGGCGCAGCGACGCCAAGCAGTTCCCGGCCGACGTCAGCATCAGCCCGCTGCGCACCGAGGAGGGGCTGATGACCGTCCTGACCGTCCGGGACATCACCGAGGTGCAGCGCGCCCAGTTCGTCCTGGAGCGCAGCCTGGAGCTGCTGGAGGTCACCGACCGGGACCGGCAGGCCCTGCTCAGCCATCTCGTCCACGCCCAGGAGGTCGAGCGCGGGCGGATCGCCGCGGACATCCACGACGACACCATCCAGGTGATCACCGCGGCCAGCCTCCGGCTCCAGCAGCTGCGGCGGCGGCTGCGGGACCCGGAGGAGCAGCGGGTGATGGACAAGCTGGACGAGACCCTGAAGCTGTCGCTGAGCCGACTGCGGCAGCTGATCTTCGACCTCCGCCCGTCCAGCCTGGAGCACGGCTGCCTGGCCGCCGCGCTGCGCGGGCTGCTGGAGCAGATCCGTACCGAGACCGGGCTCACCTACCGGCTGGAGGACCGGCTCGCGGCCAAGCCGCCCGCCGAGACCATGGCGCTGATCTACCGGACCGCGCAGGAAGCCCTGATGAACGTGCGCAAGCACGCCCGGGCGAAGACGGTGCACGTCCAGCTGCTCGGGCTGGACGAGGGCTGTCTCGTACGGATCGTCGACGACGGCCAGGGCTACAACCCCCTCGAAGTCGAGTCCCGCCCGGGCCACCTCGGGCTGTCCCTCATCCAGGAGCGCGCCCAGATCGCGGGCGGCTGGTGCCGCATCGAGAGCGCCCCGGGCACGGGCACGACCGTCGAGTTCTGGGTGCCGCTGGGCGATCCGCCGGTCCCGGCCCTCGGCGCGTCGTCCCTCGGCTGCCCGTCCTCGGAAGGGGAACCGGAGCCGTGACCGCCCCGGCGGAGCTGACCAAGGTCCTGATCGTCGAGGACCACCGGGTGGTCGCCGAGGGGCTGTGGGCGCTGCTGGCCGAGTACGGGGACCTGACCGTGGTCGGGTGGGCCGACTCGGTCGCCGAGACCGTGCCCATGGCCAAGGAGCTGTCCCCCGACGTGGCCCTGATCGACTTCCGGCTGCCCGACGGCACCGGGGCCGACGCGGCCGCGGGCATCCGGGCCCATGACCCCTCCTGCGCGATCGTGATCCTCAGCGCCGACGCCAGCGACTCCGCGCTGCTGGCCGCGGTGGAGGCGGGGGCCTGCGGCTATCTGCTGAAGTCGGCGAGCGGCGACGAGATCGCCTCCGCGATCCGCTCCGCCGCCGAGGGCGAGACGCTGATCCCCGCCGGAACCCTGGTGGAGGTGCTGTCCCGGCACCGCGAGTCGGCGCGCTCGACCGCCGAGCAGACCGGTCGGCTGGAGAGCCTGACCCGGCGCGAGCAGGAGATCCTCACCCTGATGGGCCAGGGCCTGGACAACCGGGCGGTCGCGGAGCGCTTGCTCATCAGCTACGCGACCGTGCGCACCCATGTGCGCAAGATCCTGGAGAAGCTGGAGGTGCGCTCGCAGCTGGAGGCGGTCGCCAAGGCCACCGAGTGGGGTTTCCGGCCCGTCGAACCGGAGTGAGGGCCGGGGCTGCCCGGCCCTCTGCTGTCTCCGCCAACCGGGGACGGACGAATGGGGGACGAAATCCCCCGACTGATGGAATTCCGGACACCGCTCACCGGGTTCCCCTCCCGTGCGCACCCCCTGCGCGCAGCTGGACGCTCCGTTCCGTTGTTCCCGTCGTTCTCCTTTTCGTGGGCAGGTGAGTCAACGTGGCGCTTCGCGTTCTGATCGCAGACGATCATGCGGTGGTCAGGCAGGGCCTGCGCATGATCCTGGGACTCGACAACGAGATCAAGGTGGTCGGCGAGACGACCAACGGCCGCGAGGCCGTACGGCTGGCCCGGGAGCTGTGCCCCGATGTCGTCCTCATGGACCTGCTGATGCCCGTGATGGACGGGGTGTCGGCCACGGCGGAGATCCGCCAGGACATCCCCGAGGTCGAGGTGGTGGCGCTGACCAGTTCCCTCGACGACGCCATGGTGATGGGCGCCGTACGGGCCGGGGCGATCGGCTTCCTGCTGAAGAACGCCGAGGCCGACGACCTGAGGAACGCGGTGAAGGCCGCGGCCGCCGGCCAGATCCACGTCTCCCCCGCCGCGATCTCCCGGCTGATGGGCCAGGTCCGCGAGCCGAGCGGACCCGAACAGCTCACCGAGCGGGAGACCGAGGTGCTCACCATGCTGGCCCGCGGCAAGGCCAACAAGGAGATCGCCCGCGATCTGCGGATCGGCCAGCAGACCGTGAAGACGTACGTGAGCCACATCCTGACCAAACTCGGCGTGCACAGCCGCACCCAGGCGGCGGTGTACGCGGTGCAGTCGGGCCTGGTGCCGGCCGGTGAGCTGACCCCGCCCGAGGCGGTGGAGTCCCCGACGAGGGAGCAGTGGTGGTCGGCGTGATCGCGTTTGAGATCCATGGGCACCGGTACGGGTGCGGATGCGGCCGGGGATACGGCTTCCCGTTCCGCTGGCGGGGGCGCCGCGCGGCGCTCGCCGAGGTCACCGGGCAGGTCCTGGCGGGCGAGCCGGGCGACGAGGTGCTGAGGCTGATCGCCACCCGGCTGCGCGAGCTGCTGGGCGCCGACCTGGCGCGGGTGATGGTGCTGGAGCCGGGCGACGTCCTGGCGGTACGCGCCACCGACGGCACCCCGGACGCCATCCCCCGCGGGCTGCTGACCCCGGGCGGGTCCGCGCCCGCCCGCAAGGCGATCCGCGCCGGACGGCCCACGGTCTCCGGGGGCGAGCGCCAGTCCCCCTTTCGCCGGGTCCCGCACGACGCGGCCCTGACCTCCGTACTGGACGCGCCGCTGCTGGTGCGCGGCCAGGTCGCGGGCGTGATCGAGGTCGCGACGAGGCGCGGCGGCCGGCGGCTCACCCGGGCCGACGTGCGGACCGTCCGGATGTTCGCGGAGCCCGCCGGACTCGCCGTGGCCCGGCTCCGCGGCCGCGAACAGCTGCGACGCGTCGCCGCCACCACCGCCGCGGCCGCCGGACAGGGTTCCGTACGGCGCACCCTGGACTCCCTGGCCGCGGGCGCGGTGGCCCGTACCACCGCCGCGAGCTGCACCGTCTACCTCCTGGAGCCCGGGCCGGGCGCCGTCCTGCGCATGGCGGGCGGCGGCCACGGGCACACCCCGCCGTCCCGCAAACCCGCACTGGAGGCGATCGCGGGCGGCGCGCCCGTGATCCACGAGGGCGAGTCCGGGACCGGGGAGGCCCCGGCGCGGGGCGCGGTCGCCGCCTGGCCGCTGCTGCGCGAGAGCACCGTGATCGGCGCGATGTGCTGCCACTTCCCGGCGGGCCGCCGCCCCGGCGAGACCGACATGACCGTCTTGGAGGTGATCGCGGGCCACGCGGCGTGCGCGGTGGAGGACGACCGGCAGCGCGCGGCCGCCCGGGAGACCGCGGTACGGGAGGAACGGCAGCGGGTCTCCCGGGAGCTGCACGACTCGGTCTCCCAGGCGCTGTACGGCATCGCCCTGGGCGCCCGTACCGCCCGTGAACTGCTGGAACGCGACCTGGCCGAGCCGACCGGGGTCGCCGAGCTGGCCCAGCTCGCCGAGCCGATCGAGTACATCAGGCGGCTCGCGGACGTCGCCATCGCCGAGACCCGCACCCTGCTGTGCCAGCTGCGACCCGAGCACCTGGAGGCCGAGGGCCTGGTCGCCGCGCTCACCCAGCACGTGGAGACGCTGCGGGACCGGTACGGCATCACGGCCGAGGCGACCCTCGGGGCCGAGCCGGAGACCACACCGGAGGCCAAGCACGCCCTGTACCGGATCGCGCAGGAGTCGCTGCACAACATCGCCAAGCACTCCCGGGCCCGGAACGTCACCCTCCACCTGCTCAGCGGCCCCGGCACGGTCACGCTGACCGTGGCCGACGACGGCGTGGGCTTCGACTCCCAGGGCACGTTCCCCGGCCACCTCGGGCTGCTCTCCATGCGGGAACGGGCCCGCGAGGTGGGCGGCACCCTGCTCGTGGACAGCCGCCCGGGACAGGGCAGCCGGATCCGGGCCACCGTCCCGGCCGAGCCCTGAGCCGAACCCGAGCGACATATGAGACATTGCTGACCTCTGGCCCTGCTGATCTCTGGCCATGGTGATCTCTCACCCTTGTGAAGGGAGCCCCGGGTGACCGTCGTCGGGAACCACACGCGGGAACCGGACCTGCGGGCCGCGCTGGCGGCGGTCGAGGAGGTCCTCGTGGAGGCCACCCGCAGCGACGTGCCGTTCATCTCCGAGGCCGCCCGCCATCTGGCACGCCCGGGCGGCCTCCGCTTACGGCCGCTGCTGGTGCTGCTGGCCGCCCGGTTCGGCGACCCGGACGCACCGGGCGTGGTGCCCGCGGCGGTCGTCGTCGAGCTGACCCACCTGGCGACGCGCTACCACGACGACGTACGGCACGAGGCGAAACCCACCGTCGCCGTCCTCATCGGCGACTTCCTCTTCGCCCGCGCCTCCCGCCTCCTGGCCGGGCTGGGGCCACGCGCCGTACGACTCCAGGCCGACGCGTTCAAACGCCTGGTCAGCGGCCAGATCCTGGAGACGACCGGCCCTCGCGACGGCCACGACCCCGTCGCCCACCACCTACGGACCCTGGCCGCCCGCAGCGGCGCCCTCACCGCCGTCTCCGGCCGCCTCGGCGCGCTGACCTCCGGCGCCACGGAGGAGATCGCGGACACCCTCGCGGTGTACGGCGAGCGGCTGGGCGTGGCCCGCCACCTCGCCGCCGAACTGCGCTCCCCGGTCCACGGCGCCCCCACCCTGCCGGTCCTGCTCTCCGGCGACCCGACGGCCCCGGCCACGACCGAGGCCCGCGACGAGGTGCTCCGCCAATGCGCCGCAGCCCGCGCGGCCCTCACCCCCCTCCCACCCGGCCCGGCCCGCACGGCCCTGGCGGAACTGTGCGACGCGGTGGCCGAGGCCACCTGACGCCGACAGCCGCTACGGCCACTCTCACGACGGCCGCTCGCCCCGTGACAGCGCCTCCCCGAACCGCCGCAGCCGGGCCAGCGCCCCGGGGTCCAGTGGCTCCCGCCGCCGCACCAGCGCCCGCGCCACGGCCCGCCGCACCCCCGCGCCCGCACCACCACACCGGCACGCGCCCGCACCCGTGCCCTCTTTCGGTCCCCTGTACGTCTCCACCTCACGGGAACCCCGCCCGGCGCCACCCGATTCCACCGCCGGGGGACCGCGCTACGGCGGCCACCAGTTGCGGCTGACCACCAGCATCGCCTGCAACTGCACGCTCGCCGAGTAGTACCGGTCCGGTACCGGCGGCGACGCCGCCATCCACTCCCACAGCGCGTCCAGCCACTCCTGCCCGCCGCCGCCCGCCATCGCCGCCACCCCGAACGGCGCGACGAACGCCCCGGACGCGCCCTCCCCGTACGCCGCGCCGTCCAGCCGGTACCCGCACCGGATCCGGCCCGGATCACCGTGCGTCGCCGCGCGCATCCACCGCCCCATCCGCCCGGCCGCCGCCCGCGCCCGTGCGTCGCCGCTCACCACCGCGTCCACGCCGATCCGCCAGGGGTCGCGGCAGGCGTTCCAGTGGTGGTCACCGTCGTGCTCGCTCTCCAGCACCCGCCCCGGCGCCGGCTTCGGATCGCTTCCCGTGTCCACGACGAAGTCCGGCAGCAGCCCGGTGTCCGGCGCGTACTGCCGCTGCAACGCCCCCACCAGCGACAGATGCGTGTCCAGCGCCTCGCCCCACCGCGGGTCCCCCGTCACCACCCGGAAAGCCCTGAAGTGGCCGGGCATCCAGTCCGAGGTGCGGGAGACCTCGTCGAAGTGGCCCGAGGACCAGTCGCCGAGCTTGATCGGCCCGCCCGCCGCGGGCAGCTCCGTCTCCCGGAGGGCATCGATCCGGCGGAGGGCCCGCGCCCGGTAGCCGCCGCCCCACTGCCGGTCCGCGAGCAGCAGCCCGTACGCGATGTCCAGGTCACCGTCGGTCGCGGAATTCGCCCCTCCGACGTCCCGCCCCGCATCGTCCTGCTGGGCGGCGTGCAGATCGGGATGACCGGAGGACGGATGGGCGAGGACATACCGGAAAATCCCGTCGAAGACGTCCCGGGCATCGGGGTCGGCGCCCGCCATCAGCGCGCTGATCACCATGCCGTACCCCTGCGCCTCGGCGACGTACGGATACGCGGCGTCGGGGGCGTACACCGCGCACGCATCATCGCCCCGGGGCCGTACGAAATGGCTCTTCCACAGCCGGTAGTGCTCCAGAACCCGCTGGTCGGCCGCCGCCGGGTCGCCGGAGAGCCGCAGCGTACCGGGGGCGTACGGAAAGGAATGGACGCCGAACGGAACACCGACCCGCCCGGTCCTCATCGCAGTGGCCGCCGCCGCGCCCGCCGGGACCAGTGCACGGCCAGGAAGATCACATCGGCCACGAACACCGCCACGCCGACGATCAGCAGATAGCTCAGCCCGTGCACCACCGTGCCGATGAGCCCGAGCACCATCGCCACGATCACGAAGAAGAGGAAGAGAGCCACCGCGCGACACCTCCCGTCCCTCAGGGACAACCGCTCCCCGAGGACAACCGCCCGCGCGCCCCCGTCAGCGGCGGGCGAGCCGCCGCTGGCCGCCCGCGCCCGCCTGGTACGCCTTGCCGTAGTACTGGAAGATCGCGCCCTCCTCGTCGGCGNCCGCCTGGTACGCCTTGCCGTAGTACTGGAAGATCGCGCCCTCCTCGTCGGCGGGCAGCACATCGTCCGCACCCAGCGCCGGGGCCTTCTTCACCATCGTCCGCGCATACGCCACCTTGACGTAGCCCGGCCCCACGATCGCGTCGTCCACGGGAACGAAGACCAGGCGGTGCCGGGTGGGCATCCCGGTACGGACCGTCGCCATCTCGGGCTGGTCGGTCGACGTCGACACGTAGACCGACTCCAGCGCACCGATCTTGCGCCCTTCGTCGTCCACGACATCGCGGTCGCGCCACTCACGGATATCAGCCGGCTGGATCATGACCATCACCCTCTGCCCTGGCCGCCCTCTACACCTCCAGACTGCGCCTCGCGACGGCGTTCGACAACTGATCGAAATGATCAGGCGTGTGCCATACGCGGAGGGGTACTCGGGCGGCGGAGGTTGATAATCATGGTCCCCCTTCTCGTGGTACTGCTTCTCGCGCTCCTCCTCTTCGGTGCCGGGTTCGCCCTGAAGGCACTGTGGTGGATCGCCGTCATCGTTCTCGCGGTCTGGCTGCTCGGCTTCATCGTCCGTCCCACGACGGGTGGCCGCAGGGGACGCTGGTACCGCTGGTAGCACGCCACAAAGAAAGCGGGGCCCGACCGGATTCCCGGTCGGGCCCCACTCATACGCTCATCGAGCTTCGCTCGAGCTGGTCGGCCTGGTCGGCCTGGCGGCCTAGTCGGCCAGCATCCCGCGCCGCAGCCGCGTCAGCGACTTCGTGAGCAACCGCGACACATGCATCTGGGAGACACCCAACTCGGCGCCGATCTCGGACTGGGTCATCTCCTCGCCGAACCGCATCTGAAGGATGCGCCGGTCCCGCTCCCCGAGCTGCTCCACCAGCGGCTTGAGGGCGTGCAGATTCTCCACGACCTCCATCGCGGGATCGACCTCACCGATCCGGTCCGCATACGTGGTGACGCGGGTCGCACCGGTCTCGGGGTCGGCGGGCGCGTCCAGCGACGAGGTGCTGTAACCATTGCTGGCCACCAGCCCGTCGAGGACCTCGTCCTCGCTCAGGTTCAGATGCTCGGCCAGCTCGGTCGTCGTCGGCGACCGGTCGAAGCGCTGGAACAGCTCCTCGTTCGCCTTGGCCAAGTCGATCCGCAACTCCTGCAACCGGCGCGGCACATGCACCGCCCAGCTCGTGTCGCGGAAGAACCGCTTGATCTCACCGACGATGTACGGAACGGCGAAGGTCGTGAACTCGACCTCGCGGCTCAGGTCGAACCGGTCGATCGCCTTGATCAACCCGATCGTCCCGACCTGGACGACGTCCTCCATCTCCACCGAACGATTACGGAACCGCCGGCCGGCGTACCGCACCAGCGACAGGTTCAACTCGATCAGGGTGTTCCGCACGTACTGGTAGTCGTGCGTCCCCTCTTCCAACTCGGTGAGCCGGTCAAGGAAGACCTTGGTCAGCGCACGAGCGTCCTGTGGCGTCACCTTGGTCGGGTCCGCTACGGCCGGCAGCCCCACAACCCCACACGTCCGCTCAGCCTCCCCTGCCGTCAGCTCTGACGAATCCACGGTTGCCGTGCCGTTCACTTCGCCCTCCCTGCCCATCGGCTTGCTTCGGCTGAACGAGGACCCGCCTACCCAGCATTCACACCCCCATGCCCAATTCATCGGGCGACAAGGAGAGACCCGCGGGCGACCGGGACCCGTCTTCCGTCCAACTGACCTGGCCACCCGCCCTGTTGGGCGGCTCCCCCAAAGATCGCCGCCCGCGGCGAACCGCTGACCTCCCCCAACTCGTCTACGACGGTGACCAGCTAGGAAAGGTGAGAACTCGATGGGTTCCATGTTCACTGTCGTGGTGGCCGCCGTGATCGGCGCGGCGGTCATCTCGCTCATCGTCAAAGCGACCAGGACCGGACCGACGAACACCCCGCTCGGCGGCAGGCGCCGCGGCTCCAACAGCTGGTGGACCGGCGGCAGCGCCGACGGCTCCTCCTGCGGCGGAGGCTCCTCGTGCGGCGGCGGCTCGTCCTGCGGAGGCGGAGGCGGCGGCGGTGGCGGCTGCGGCGGAGGCGGTGGCGGTGGCGGCTCCTGAACAAGGCGCGAGACGCCCAACAAAAAGCCCAGGTCACACGATGTGTGACCTGGGCTTCAGGATGAGCCGCCTAAGGGAATCGAACCCTTGACCTACGCATTACGAGTGCGTCGCTCTGGCCGACTGAGCTAAGGCGGCATGCTGGTGGTGCCTGATCGGCAGCAGCAGCTTCGCCAAGTCTACACAGTCCCGGGGGGTGCTCCGTACGGGGTTCCGGGGCGGCGGACCGGGAGGTCAGGTGCAGCGGCGGTGGCTGGGGGCGGGGGGTCGGCCGGTGAGGAGGTAGGTATTGATCGCGGTGTCGACGCAGCGGCTGCCGCGGGAGTAGGCGGTGTGGCCGTCGCCGTCGTAGGTGAGGAGGGTGGCGGAGGTGAGCTGGGAGGCGAGGGCGCGGGCCCAGCGGTACGGGGTGGCGGGGTCGCGGGTGGTGCCGACGACGACGATGGGGGCGGCGCCCTTGGCCCGGAGGGGGTGGGGGTGGCCGGTCGGGCGGATGGGCCAGTAGCCGCAGTTCAGGGCGGACCAGGCCAGGGGCCTGCCGAAGACGGGGGATGCCTTCTCGAAGGCGGGGAGGGACGTGCGGACGTCGGCGGGGGTGCGGAAGGCGGGCGGGAGGTCGAGGCAGTTGACGGCGGGGTTGGCGTACATGAGGTTGGCGTAACGGCCGTCGGTGTCGCGCTCGTAGTAGAGGTCGGCGAGGTCCAGCAGGCCCTTGCCGTCGCCGCGCCGGGCCGCGCGGAGGGCGGTGCGCAGCTGGGGCCAGGCGCCCTCGTCGTACATCGCGGTGATCACGCCGATGGTGGCGAGGGATTCGGTCAGCGTGCGGGAGCCGCCGGTGGGGACCGGGTGGGAGTCGATGCGGCGGAAGAGGGCGCCGAGCCGCTTGCGGGCGCTCGCGACGGTGCCGGTGCCGAGGGGGCAGCCGGAGCGGCGGAGACAGTCGCGGGCGAAGGCGGTGAAGGCGGTTTCGAAGCCCGCGGTCTGGTCGCGGTTCATGCGCCGGGAGGTCAGCGTGGGGTCGAGGGCGCCGTCGAGGACGAGGCGGCCGACGCGGGCCGGGTAGAGGTCGGCGTAGGTGGCGCCGAGGAAGGTGCCGTAGGAGGCGCCGACGTAGGCGAGTTTGCGGTCGCCGAGGGCGGCGCGCAGGAGGTCCATGTCGCGCGCCGCCTCGACGGTCGAGACATGGCCGAGGACGCGGCCGGAGCGGGCCGCGCAGCCGCGGGCGAACTTCTTGTACGCGGCCACGAGCCGACGGGTCTCGGCGGGGTCGTCGGGGGTCTGGTCGGTCCGGGTGAAGGCGTCCATCTGCCGGTTGTTCAGGCAGGTGACGGGTTCGCTCCCGGCCACGCCGCGCGGGTCCATCGCGACCAGGTCGTAGCGTGCGCGGACCGGCGCCGGGTAGCCGATCGCCGCGAAGCTCTGGAGGTAGCCGATCGCGGAGCCGCCCGGGCCGCCCGGGTTCACCAGGAGCGAGCCGATGCGGCGGGCGGAGCGGGTCGCCTTCTTCCGGGAGACCTCCAGCTTCAGGTCCCGGCCTGCGCCGGGCCTGGCGTAGTCGAGCGGGGCCTTCAGCGTGGCGCAGTCGAAGCCCGCGCCGCCGGGGCACTTGTGCCAGGTCAGGGTCTGTTCGTAATACGGCTTGAGGGCGGTGGGGACGGCCGTCGGCATGGACGCGGCGCGCGGCGCCGAGGCTCCCACGGAGCAGCCGGAACACAGCAGGGCGGCGCCCGCGACGGCGACGCCGATGGTGGTGAGCGTGCTGCTGCGGCTGGTGGCCATCGGCGGGTCCCTCGGGTCGCGGGTGCTGGCGAGGAGCCGCCAGCGATACGGAGGGTATCCGCCCGACTACGCTCCATGCGGCCCGGAGCTCACTCGTACGGGTGAGGAAGCCGCCCGCGACCAGCCCGCAGCCCACGCGCGACCGGGGTCCGCGACCGTGCGCACTGCGGCCGCGCCGCGCTCAGCCCGCGCGCAGCGCCATGGTCATCGCCTCCACGGCCAGCAGCGGCGCCACATTGCGGTCCAGCGCGTCGCGGCAGGCCGAGACCGCCTCGATCCTGCGCAGCGTCCGCTCCGGCTTCGAGCCGGACGCCACCCGCTCCAGGGCGTCCCGCACGTCGGTGTTGGCGAGCGCGACCTGGGAGCCGAGCTGGAGGGCCAGCACGTCCCGGTAGAAGCCCGTCAGCTCGGTCAGGGCCAGGTCGAGGCTGTCGCGCTGGGTGCGGGTCGCGCGGCGCTTCTGGCGGTCCTGTAGCTCCTTCATGGCCCCGGCCGTGCCGCGCGGCAGCCGCCCGCCCGTACCGGCGGCGGCGCCGAGCGCGGCGCGCAGTTCCTCGGTCTCCTTGGCGTCGACCTCCTCCGCGACCTGCTTGGCGTCCTCGGCCGCCGCGTCGACCAGCTCCTGCGCCCCCTTGAGACAGCCGCCCACGTCGTCGATGCGCAGCGGGAGCTTCAGCACCGCCTTGCGGCGCGTCCGGGCCCGCTCGTCGGTGGCCAGCCGCCGGGCGCGGCCGATGTGCCCCTGGGTGGCGCGGGCGGCGGAGGCGGCCAGCTCGGGATCGATGCCGTCGCGGCGGACCAGGATGTCCGCGACGGCGTCCACCGGGGGCGTACGGAGGGTGAGGAGGCGGCAGCGGGAGCGGATGGTGGGCAGCACGTCCTCCAGGGAGGGCGCGCACAGCAGCCATACGGTGCGCGGGGCGGGCTCCTCGACGGCCTTCAGCAGCACGTTGCCCGCGCCCTCGGTGAGGCGGTCGGCGTCCTCCATGACGATCACCTGCCACCGGCCGCCCGCCGGGGAGAGCTGGGCGCGGCGGACGAGCTCGCGGGTCTCCTTGACGCCGATGGTGAGCATGTCCGTACGCACCACCTCCACATCGGCGTGCGTACCGACCAGGGCGGTGTGGCAGCCGTCGCAGAAACCGCAGCCGGGGGCGCCGCCGAGCGCCCGGTCGGGACTCACGCACTGAAGAGCGGCGGCGAAGGCGCGGGCGGCGGTGGCCCGGCCGGAACCGGGCGGGCCGGTGAACAGCCAGGCGTGCGTCATCTTGGACGACGCCATGGGCTCGGCGTCAGGCTCGGCCGAGACACCGGCCGTGACCAGCGCGTCCGCGTCGTGCGCGGCAGCGGTCAGCTGGGCCGCTACTCGGTCCTGCCCGACCAGGTCGTCCCATACCGCCATGGCTGCCTCCGCCGTTCGTGCCCAACGCGTCCCATTGTGGGGCACCCCACCGACAACGCCGCCAGGCGGTCAGCGACGCCGCCGACCGCCGCCCTCGTCGTCGCGGTCGGGGTCGCCGAGGAGTTCGTCGGCGAGCGTCGGAAGGTCGTCCAGCGGGGTCTCCTCCGCCCAGTCCGGGCGCGGGCGCCGACGGCGCGCTTGGTCCTCCTCCTGGTCCTGGTCGAACTGCGGCAGCTCGCGCGTGCGGTCGTCCGCCTGCGTCCAGCCCTGGTCCTGCCCCTGCTCCTCCTTGCGGAACATCCACGGCGGAACCCGGTCGGCCGGATCGGCGGGCCGCTCCTCCCCCGCGGGCCGCTCGTCCCGTACGGGCGGCAGGACAGCCGTCTCGTCGGTCGCGGAGGACTCCGGCTGGGGAAGGACCGTGGTCTCCTCGGCGTCCGGCTCGCGCCCAGGGCGCACCGGCGGGAGCACGGCGGTCTCGTCGGTCTCACGGGCCTCGCCGGGCCCGCCCGTCTCCGGGCGGGCGGTCCGCGGGTCGAAGTGCGGCGTCCGGACCGTCTCCGCCGCGTCGGACGGCGTACCCCCCGCCGCCTCGGGCGCCTCATCCGTCGTACCGGCCGGCTTCGGGAGCTCGGTCTCCACGGTCGGAGCGTCCGCCGCCATCCGCGCCTGCTCGGCCCGCAGCAGCGCCTCCTCCGCCTTGCGCTGCTCCTCCTGGCGGCGCGCCGCCGCCTCGGCCCGCTCCTGGGCCTGCACCTCCGCCTTGCGGCGGAGCCGCTCCTGCTCGGCCGCGCGGGCGCGGTCCTCGGCCTCGATGCGCTTGCGGTCCTCCTCGGCCCGACGGCGCGCGTCCTCGGCCCGCTTGCGGGCCTCCTCCGCCTGCCGCTCGGCCTCGCGCTGCCGCGCCTCCTCCAGCTCGCGGCGCTTGCGCTCCTCCTCCTCGGCGCGCGCCTTGGCCAGCGCCTCCTGGCGCTCGCGCTCCAGCCGCTCCTCCTCCGCCTTGCGGGCGGCCTCTTCCTCGGCCTTGCGGCGCGCCTCTTCCTCCGCCGCCTTCCGGGCCTCCTCCTGGGCCTTCAGCTCCGCCTCCGACAGCGGCAGCATCTGGTCCAGGCGGTGGCGTACGACGGAGGTGACCGCCTCCGGGAGCTGTCCGGCGTCCACGACCAGGTAGCGGGCCGGGTCGGCGGCGGCGAGGGCGAGGAACCCGGAGCGCACCCGCTGGTGGAACTCGGCGGGCTCGGACTCCAGCCGGTCGGGGGCCTCGGTGAAGCGTTCGCGGGCGGTCTCCGGGGAAACGTCGAGCAGCACCGTCAGATGCGGCACCAGGCCGTTCGTCGCCCAGCGGGAGATGCGGGCGATCTCGGTCGCGGCGAGGTCGCGGCCCGCGCCCTGGTAGGCGACGGACGAGTCGATGTAGCGGTCGGAGATGACGACCGCGCCGCGCTCCAGGGCCGGGCGGACGACGGAGTCGACGTGTTCGGCGCGGTCCGCCGCGTACAGCAGCGCCTCCGCGCGGTGCGAGATCCCCGCGGACGAGACGTCGAGCAGGATCGAGCGCAGCCGCTTGCCGATGGCGGTCGCGCCCGGCTCGCGGGTCACCACCACCTCGTGGCCCTTGGCCCTGACCCATTCGGCCAGCGCCTCGACCTGCGTGGACTTGCCCGCGCCGTCACCGCCCTCGACGGCGATGAAGAAGCCGTTCGCGGCCGGGGCCTCCTCCGCGCCCCCGCCGCGCAGCAGCGCCTCGCGCAGGTCCTGCCGCAGCGGGACGCCCTGCCGGTCGTCGGTGCGGCCGAGGACCAGCGCCGCGATGGGCAGCAGCAGCGCGCCGACGAGCATGAGCGTGAAGGCCGCGCCGCCGTGGGCGAACACGAAGTCGCCGCTGCCGAGCCGGTGCGGCCCGATCACGGCGGCGAGCAGCGGGGCGGCGACCGCGCCGAGGCCGACGGCGACGCGGACGACGGCGTGCAGGTGCTCGGTCATCCGGGGCCGGCGGGACTCCTCCAGCTCCTGGTCCAGGAGGGAGTGGCCGGTGTTCGCCGCGACACCGGCCGACAGACCGGCGAGCAGCGCGATCATCAGGACGGTCGTCGCGTCGTGCACCAGGCCCGCCGCGAGCAGCGCGAGACCGGTCAGCGCGACCGACAGGGCCAGCAGACGGCGCCGCGAGAGCCCCGGGAGGACCTTGGGCGCCGAGCGGATGCCGATCGCCGGGCCGCCGCTGAGCACGAGCACGAGCAGCGAGAAGCCGACCGGGCCGCCGCCGAGGTCGACGGCCTGGAGCGCGGCGACGCCGACGGCCGCGGCGATCGCGGCCGCCACTCCGGCGCAGGCGAGGATCAGCAGCGGCGCGGCTCCGGTACGGCCCTTGTCGGCGCCGGAGCCGGAGGCGGCGCGCGGACGGCGCAGCCCTTCGAGCGGGGAGCGCGTACGGGGCGTCTGCGCGCCGGGCAGCTCCACGAAGTAGAGGACCGAGATGGACGCGGCGAACAGCCCGGCGCCGACGTACGAACCGAGGGCCGCCTGGTGGGCGTGGAACCAGCTGACGCCCGTCCCCAGCAGCCTGCCGATGAGCATGACAACGAGAAGCCCGGCGGCGGCCAGCGGCACGCTGAGGAAGTTCGTCCGCAGCGAGAGGCGGCGCAGCGCGTCCATGTGGTCCGGCAGCGGGCGCACGGCGGCGCCCTCGACGGGCGGCGCGGGGAGCAGCGCGGGGGCCGCGTCGTCCTTGGCGATGGTCCAGAAGCGTTCCGCGACGCCCACGACGAAGGTCGTGATGAGCAGCCAGGCGACGGCGTCGTCGGGCGTCCAGTCGATCCACAGCGGTGCGATGAGCAGCAGGACGAGCCGCAGCCCATCCGCGCCGATCATGGTCCAGCGGCGGTCCAGCGGACCGGACGGGCCGATGAGTGCGGAGATCGGGCCGAGGAGCACCGCGCCGAACAGCAGGGTCGCCAGGAGCCGCATGCCCAGAACGGCCGCGACCGCCAGCGCCGCCCCGCGATAACCTCCTCCGAAGGAGCCCGCGGACACCGCCGCCTGCAACGACAGCAGGACGAGCACCAGCACGGCCAGCGTGTCCGCGGCGCCGCCGACGAGTTGGGCGCTCCAGAGCCGGCGTAGCGGCGGATAGCGCAGGAGGGCTCGGACGGCACGCTCGCGGGAGTCCGCGGCAAGGGCGCCGGAAGTGGGGGTCACGTCCGAAGGCTGCTCTCGCGTCATCCCGCAAGCCTATCCGGATCACGTGAATCCACGTCCCCCCGGCCGAACAAACGGGCGGGGGCACGCGGATGACGTGGCCGCGACCAGGCGTTTACTCCGCCTTGGCCGCCGTCTTCTCGGCCGTGGCCGTCTTGGCCGCCGTGGTCTTCTTCGCGGCCGTCTTCTTGGCCGTGGTCTTCTTCGCCGCGGTCGTCGTCTTCTTCGCCGCGGTCTTCTTGGCGGCCGTCTTCTTCGCGGTGGTCTTCTTGGCCGCCGTCTTCTTGGCCGCGGTCTTCTTCGCCGCCGTCTTCTTGGCGGTCTTCTTCGCCGGGCCCTTGGCGCGTTTCTCCGCCAGCAGCTCGTAGCCGCGCTCGGGCGTGATCGTCTCGACGTCGTCGTCCCGGCGCAGCGTCGCGTTGGTCTCGCCGTCCGTGACGTACGGGCCGAAGCGGCCGTCCTTGACCACGACCGGCTTCTCGCTGACCGGGTCGGTGCCCAGCTCCTTCAGCGGCGGCTTGGCCGCGGCGCGGCCGCGCTGCTTGGGCTGGGCGTAGATCGCCAGCGCCTCGTCGACCGTGATGGTGAAGAGCTGCTCCTCGCGCTCCAGCGAGCGCGAGTCGGTGCCCTTCTTCAGATACGGGCCGTAGCGGCCGTTCTGCGCGGTGATCTCGGTGCCCTCGGGGTCGGTGCCGACGACGCGCGGCAGCGACATCAGCTTGAGCGCGTCCTCCAGGGTCACCGTGTCGAGGGACATCGACTTGAAGAGCGAGGCGGTGCGCGGCTTGACCGCGTTCTTGCCGGTCTTCGGGGTGTCGTCGGGGAGCACCTCGGTGACGTACGGACCGTAGCGGCCGTCCTTGGCGACGATCGGACGCCCGGTCTCCGGGTCGGTGCCCAGCTCGAAGTCGCCGCTCGGCTTGGCGAGCAGCTCCTCCGCGAACGCCACGGTCAGCTCGTCCGGCGGCAGGTCGTCGGGCACGTCGGCGCGGTGGCCGGTCTCGCCCTCGGTCTGGGACGGGCGCTCGACGTACGGGCCGTAGCGGCCGACGCGCAGCATGATCCCGTCGCCCACGGGGAAGGACGAGATCTCCCGGGCGTCGATCGCACCCAGGTCGGTGACCAGCTCCTTCAGGCCGCCGAGGTGATCGCCGTCGCCGTTCCCGGCCTCGGCCGCTGCGCCCTCACCGGCGTCACCGCCGTCGGCGCCGTTCACGCCCTCGCCGAAGTAGAACCGCTTGAGCCACGGCACGGCCTGGGCCTCACCGCGCGCGATGCGGTCGAGGTCGTCCTCCATCTTCGCGGTGAAGTCGTAGTCGACGAGCCGGCCGAAGTGCTTCTCCAGCAGGTTGACCACGGCGAAGCTCAGGAAGGACGGCACCAGCGCGGTGCCCTTCTTGAACACATAGCCGCGGTCGAGGATGGTGCCGAGGATCGTGGCGTACGTGGACGGACGGCCGATCTCGCGCTCTTCCAGCTCCTTGACCAGCGACGCCTCGGTGTAGCGGGCCGGGGGCTTGGTGGCGTGGCCGTCGGCGGTGATCTCCTCCGCGGTGAGCCCGTCGCCCTCGGCGACCTGTGGCAGACGGCGCTCGCGGTCGTCCAGCTCGGCGTTCGGGTCGTCGGCGCCCTCCACGTAGGCCTTCATGAAGCCGTGGAAGGTGATCGTCTTGCCGGAGGCGGAGAATTCCGCGTCCCGGCCGTCGCTCGCCCGGCCGCCGATCTTGACGGTGACGGAATTGCCGACCGCGTCCTTCATCTGGGAGGCGACGGTCCGCTTCCAGATCAGCTCGTACAGCCGGAACTGGTCACCGGTGAGCCCGGTCTCCGCCGGGGTGCGGAAACGATCGCCCGAGGGGCGGATGGCCTCGTGCGCCTCCTGCGCGTTCTTCACCTTGCCCGCGTACGACCGCGGCTTGTCCGGCAGGTAGTCGGCGCCGTACAGCTGCGTGACCTGCGCCCGGGCCGCCGCCACCGCCGTGTCGGACAGGATGGTGGAGTCCGTGCGCATATAGGTGATGTAGCCGTTCTCGTACAGCTTCTGCGCGACCTGCATGGTGGCCTTGGCGCCGAAGCCGAGCTTGCGGCTGGCCTCCTGCTGCATCGTCGTCGTACGGAACGGGGCGTACGGCGAGCGGCGGTACGGCTTGGACTCGACGGACCGCACCGTGAAGGCGGTGTCCGCGAGGCCGGCGGCCAGGGCACGGGCGTCCGCCTCGTCCAGGTGCAGGACGCTCGACCCGTCCTTGAGCTGCCCGAGCGAGGTGAAGTCACGGCCCTGGGCGACCCGGCGGCCGTCCACGGCGGACAGCCGGGCGCCGAAGGTGCCCGGATCGCTGACGTCACCGGCGCGGCCGGTGGAGAAGGTGCCGGTCAGGTCCCAGTACTCGGCGGAGCGGAAGGCGATGCGCTCGCGCTCGCGCTCGACGACGAGACGGGTGGCCACCGACTGGACGCGGCCCGCGGACAGGCCCCGCATGACCTTCTTCCACAGGACCGGCGAGACCTCGTAGCCGTAGAGGCGGTCCAGGATGCGGCGGGTCTCCTGAGCGTCGACCAGGCGCTTGTTCAGCTCGCGCGGATTGGCGACGGCCTCGCGGATCGCGTCCTTGGTGATCTCGTGGAAGACCATCCGGCGGACCGGCACCTTGGGCTTGAGGACCTCCTGGAGGTGCCAGGCGATGGCCTCGCCCTCCCGGTCCTCATCGGTGGCGAGGAAGAGTTCGTCGGACTCGGCGAGCAGCTCCTTGAGCTTCTTGACCTGGCTCTTCTTGTCCGCGTTCACCACGTAGATGGGCTGGAAGTCCCGCTCGACGTCCACGCCGAGCCGACGCACCTCGCCGGTGTACTTGTCGGGTACCTCGGCCGCACCGTTCGGCAGGTCCCGGATGTGCCCGACGCTCGCCTCGACCACGTAGCCCGGGCCCAGGTAGCCCTTGATCGTCTTCGCCTTGGCAGGCGACTCGACGATGACGAGTCGGCGGCCGCCCTGTGCGGTCTCGCTGGTGGTCGGGGACAACTTCGCTCTTCTCTCCGGTCGACGCTCGGTGAACGGACGCTTGCAGCGCGGGTAACGCGTACACGGCCCTCTACGGTGACGCTGCGGAGTGTGACGGTACATCCCGCCCCCGTGTCAAACGGAAAAAGCCCGCAACGCCACTCGAACGGTAACCCGACAAGCGTCCTGTCTGCCGCCCGGACCGGCACAAGCCTCGCGGAAGGCGCCCTGTCAGGCGTAACCGAGGCACCAGATCCCGCCGCCCAGACAGGCGGCGACGAAGAGAAGGGAGAGGGTCGCGGAAGCGACGGGACTCACACCGTCGGCGACCGGCACACGCTGCCGCAGCCGCACCGCTGTCCACAGCAGCAGGGCCGTACCGAACAACACGAATGCCGTTCCGGCGAAGATCGCAGGTCCGCTCTCCATGCCCGGAGCGTGGCACGCGCGGTAGGCGTACGCACGAACCCCGGGTGAACGGCGCGCGACCGCCTTTTCCGGCCCCGTTCACGTCCCCGGCGGCGGCATCCCGCCACGCGGGGGCAAGGGGGCGCGCGGCCGCGCCCCCGGCGTACGCCCGGCGCGCGCTACGGGACCTCGTCGGCCACCGGCTGGAGAAAGCCCTGTTCGACCAGGAGCCGGATGGACTGCGGGGTGCGGTCGCGCAGCACCACCGGGTCCTCCCCGAGCAGCTGGGCGATCGCGTCCAGGATCCGGCCCGCGCTCAGCGTGCCGTCGCACACCCCCGCGAAGCCCGCGCTCACCGTGTCGACCTTGGTCGCGCGGCGCATGCCCCGGTTCTGCCGGAGCACCACGTGCTCCGGGTCCTCCATGCCGGGCAGGCCGACCTGCTCCTGGACGACCTCGTCGGCGAGCCGGAAGCGGGCCGTCAGCAGCGCCGCGTCGTCGTGTGCGCGCAGGAAGTCCTGGCGGTCGAAGTGGGCCGCCACGGCCTCCCCCAGCGGCTGCTCGACCGGGTGCGGCCACTCCTCCACCGTCACCGAGGGCCGGTCGGCGCCGGACTTGCGCAGCGTGATCCAGCCGAACCCGACGGCCGTGGTCCCGCTCGCCTCGAACTCGTCCAGCCACGCGTCGTAGCGCGCCGCGTACGCCTCGGGACCGGCCAGGTGCTCGCCCGCGTCACGCAGCCACAGCTCGGCGTACTGCGCGACGTCCTGCACTTCGCGCTGCACGATCCAGGCGTCGCAGCCGGGCGGCACCCAGGAGGCCAGCCGCTCGCGCCAGTCCTCGCCCCGGACGTGCTGCCAGTTGGCGAGCAGCTGGCACCAGCCGCCTTCGGCGAGATGACCGGCCGCCTGCTGGACGAGGGTGCGGCACAGATCGTCCCCGGACATCCCGCCGTCCCGGTAGACCAGCCGGTCGCCCTCCGCGGAGCGCGGCGAGATCACGAACGGCGGGTTCGACACGATCAGGTCGTACGTCTCGCCGCCGACCGGCTCGAAGAGCGACCCCTCGCGCAGATCCGGCTCCGGCGCCCCGGAGAGGGCGAGGGTGAGCCGGGCCATGCCGAGGGCGCGCGGATTGGGGTCGGTGGCGGTGACGCGGGCGGCGTGCCGACTCGCGTGCAGCGCCTGGATGCCGGAGCCGGTGCCGAGGTCGAGGGCCCGCTTGACGGGCGTACGGACGGTGAGACCGGCCAGCGTGGTGGACGCGCCGCCGACGCCGAGGACGAGCTGCGAGCGCTCCGCGGCCCCACGGGCGCCGCCGGGCCCGCCGATGCCTCCGGCGCCGCCGACCGCGCAGCCGAGGTCGGAGACGATCCACCAGTCCTGGCCCTCGGGGCCGCCGTACGGGCGCACGTCCACGCTCGCGCGCACCTCGGAGCCGTCCCGCACCAGCCAGCCGTCGGTGAGGCAGTCCGTCACCGGCAGGGCCTCGGCCGCCCGTTCGTCGGAGACCGGGCGCTGGAGCAGAAAGAGCCGCACCAGGATCTCCAGCGGGCTGCCGCCGCGGGCCGCGCGCAGCGCGGGGACGGTCTCGCCGCGGGCCAGGGCGGCGTAGGCGGACGCGCCGAGCAGATCCAGCAGGCCGTCGGCGGTGAACGCCGCGGCCAGCAGCGCTTCGCGGAGGCGGGTGGTGCGCTCGGGGTCGGGGATCGGGAGGCGGGACGGGGGCTGGTGCATACTCACGCCCCCATTGTCGGGGCAACCGCCGACCGTCGGCGACGACGGGCGGCGGCCTGTGGAAAAGCCACCCTGTGGATAAGTCGGCACCCCTACAGCCCGACAACAGGGGCGTGCAGCCTGGCCCTCGCGCCTTACGCGGCGCTGGTGGCGCCGGTCTTCGGCTTCTGGCAGCCGGGCTGCTTCGACATCGCGGTGCCGACCTTGCCCGCCTGGAGCTGCTGGAGGGCCTTGTCACCCGAGTCGCTGAGCTTCTTGAGCTCGTCGGCGACTCCCTTGAGGCCCTCGGCGAACTTGGACTTGTCCGAGGTGTCGAGCTTGTCGACGGTCGTCTTCAGGTCGTTGTACGCCCCGGAGGTGGCGTTCAGCTCCTTGACGGCCTGCTTCTGGGTCTGCTCGCCGTTGTCGACGGGCGGGGCGCCGGCCTTCTTCACCGCCTTGGCGAGCGCCGCGTAGGACTCGGAGATCTGCTGGAACGCCTTGGAGTCCGTCTGCTGGAGCTTCTTGGAGTCCTGCTCCTCGGACGCCGCCCGAATGGAGGCGTTGGCGCCCTGGATCTTCTTCAGCTGCGGCTGCACCTCGTCACAGACCGATTTGGCCCAGTCGTTGGCCTTCTTGTCGCCGTCATCGCCGCCGCCGCAGCCGCTCAGCGCCAGTACGAGTGCCGCACCGCCGGACAGTGCCACAAGCTTCTTGTTCACCGGATTGGTCCCTTCCATGGCTCTCGGCCCCGGAACATACACGGCCAAGCCGCTCGGGCCGCCTGCCGAGCATCCTGTATGGATACTTTTGCAGCCAATTGAACCAAGCTCGGTGTGCCATCCGCCTCATCGCGCTCATGTGGTGAACGCGCCGAAGGCGGACACGGCTGCGGGCGGACGGCGTGCCGTCGCACACCGTCCGCCCGCATGCCGCGGGGGCTCACAGGGCCCCGTGACCGCTTCCGGGTCAGGACACCACCGCCGCGTCGGCTGACTTCGCGACGCGTTCGGAGTTGCCTTCGTCACCCACGGCGATTCCGCGCCGCTTGGAGACGTAGACGGCGCCGACGATGATCGCGACGGCCAGCGCGGCGATCGCCGCGCGGAGCCCCGGGCTCGCGTTGCCGCCGTAACTGAACTTCACGACCGCCGGGGCGATCAGCAGCGCCACCAGGTTCATGACCTTCAGCAGCGGGTTGATCGCGGGACCGGCGGTGTCCTTGAACGGGTCGCCGACCGTGTCGCCGATCACCGTCGCGGCATGGGCCTCGCTGCCCTTGCCGCCGTGGTGCCCGTCCTCCACCAGCTTCTTCGCGTTGTCCCAGGCGCCCCCGGAGTTCGCGAGGAAGACCGCCATCAGGGTGCCGGTGCCGATCGCCCCGGCCAGGAACGAGCCGAGCGCGCCGACCCCGAAGGCGAAGCCGACGGCAATCGGCGCCAGGACCGCCAGCAGACCGGGGGTGGCCAGCTCGCGCAGCGCGTCCTTGGTGCAGATGTCGACGACCCGCCCGTACTCCGGCTTCTCGGTGTAGTTCATGATCCCGGGCTTCTCCCGGAACTGTCGCCGCACCTCGAAGACCACCGCACCGGCCGACCGCGACACCGCGTTGATCGCCAGCCCCGAGAAGAGGAAGACGACGGCGGCGCCGAGGACGAGCCCGACCAGGTTGTTGGGCTGCGAGATGTCCAGGCTGAGGTTCATCTGCCCGGACACGGAGGTGTGCACTTCGGAGACGGCCTCCGCGATGGCGTCGCGGTAGGAGCCGAAGAGCGCCGCCGCGGCGAGCACCGCCGTCGCGATGGCGATGCCCTTGGTGATCGCCTTGGTGGTGTTGCCGACCGCGTCGAGGTCGGTGAGCACCTGGGCGCCCGCGCCCTCGACGTCGCCGGACATCTCGGCGATGCCCTGCGCGTTGTCGGAGACCGGGCCGAAGGTGTCCATCGCGACGATGACGCCGACGGTGGTGAGCAGACCGGTCCCGGCGAGCGCGACCGCGAACAGCGCCAGCATGATCGAGGTGCCGCCGAGCAGGAACGCGCCGTAGACGCTGAGCCCGATCAGCACCGCCGAGTAGACGGCCGACTCCAGCCCCACCGAGATGCCGGAGAGCACCACGGTGGCCGGGCCGGTCAGCGAGGTCTTGCCGATGTCCCGCACGGGGCGCCGGGTGGTCTCGGTGAAGTAGCCCGTGAGCTGCTGGATGAGCGCGGCGAGCACGATGCCGATGGCGACGGCGACCAGCGCGAGGATGCGCGGATCACCGCTGTGGCCGAGGATCTCGCGGTTGGTGACACCGTCGAGGTCGGCGTAGCTGGACGGCAGATAGATGAAGACCGCGGCCGCCACCAGCGCCATCGAGATCACCGCGGAGATGAAGAAGCCGCGGTTGATGGCGGTCATCCCGCTGCGGTCGGCGCGGCGCGGGGCCACGGCGAAGATCCCGATCATGGCGGTGATCACACCGATGGCCGGGACGAGCAGGGGGAAGGCGAGGCCCGCGTCGCCGAAGGCCGCCTTGCCGAGGATCAGCGCGGCGACCAGGGTCACCGCGTACGACTCGAACAGGTCGGCGGCCATGCCAGCGCAGTCGCCGACGTTGTCGCCCACGTTGTCCGCGATGGTCGCGGCGTTGCGCGGGTCGTCTTCGGGGATTCCCTGCTCGACCTTGCCGACCAGGTCGGCACCGACGTCGGCGGCCTTGGTGAAGATGCCGCCGCCGACCCTCATGAACATCGCGATCAGCGCGGCACCGAGACCGAAGCCCTCCAGCACCTTGGGCGCGTCGGCCGCGTACACGAGCACCACGCAGGACGCGCCCAGCAGGCCGAGGCCCACGGTGAACATGCCGACCACGCCGCCCGTGCGGAAGGCGATCTTCATCGCCTTGTGCGAGACCGCCGTCAGATCCACGGCGGGCTTCCCGGGGACCCCGGGAGCGGACGATGCGGAATCCCCGTTGACCGGGGTGGTGGGGGCCTCGGGGGTCGCTTCCCGGGCCGCGGCGGCGACGCGCACATTGCTGCGCACCGCGAGCCACATGCCGATATAGCCGGTGGCCGCCGAGAATCCCGCGCCGATCAGAAAGAACACCGATCGCCCGATGCGCTGCGGCCAGTCGTCCGCCGGCAACAGCATGAGCAGGAAGAACACGACCACGGCGAATCCGCCGAGGGTGCGCAGCTGCCGGGCCAGATAGGCATTCGCGCCTTCCTGAACGGCCTCGGCGATCTTCTTCATACTGTCCGTGCCCTCGCCGGCTGCGAGCACTTGTCGTACCAGCACCACGGCGACAGCGAGCGCCGCGATCGCGACGGCAGCGATCACCATCACGATCACACGGTTGTCATCGGTCAGCTCTGCGGCGGCCAGGGTCGTGGTGAGATCCAGCTGATGAGGGGTGAGAGGCCCCGCCATTCGTCCTCCTTGACGTTTGGCACATGGGCGCGCGCAGCAGTTCTGCGACCGCAGAAGAGCCGCCACGCTCAGGCGTCCTGAGCTCAAGATGTGGACGGATTGTAAGTAGCGTCACACGATCAAAACAGGGCGCCGGAATGGGAATTCGCCTGCACCAGCGAAGATCAATAGGTTTGGGCCCCGGGAATTCCTCCGGAAGGAGGAAGGTCAACAATTCACTGACGGGGGTGGAATGATCTCCATAAACGATCTCAGTGCACTATGAAAAGTGCTGTTCAGAGCGGCTTTCCGGACCTCCCGAAGGGCCTCAGGAAGGGCGGCCGGAACGACAACCGGAACGTGCTCCGGAACGACGACCGGGCCGACCGTCACGGGGACGGCCGGCCCGGAGGTCACGGCGGATGGAGCGGGATGGCGGCGGAATCGTTACGGCACGAGGGACTGGGGTGAGGCCGGCCAGCTCATGCGGATCACACCGCCGGTCTCGCTGGTCGTCACCTCGACGTCGTCGACGAGCCCGCTGATGACCGCGAGGCCCATCTCGTCCTCGCTCTCGCCCTCGTCGTCCACATCCGGGTGGGAGCCCGGGGCGTGCCCCGCCGAGGTCGGGGACTCATCGCCGACCTCGATGGAGAACTTCTTCTCCTCCTCGGTGAGCGCCACCCGCACCGGGGCGTCCACCCCGTTGCTCAGGTGCAGCCCCACCGCACGGGTGCAGGCCTCGCCGACCGCGAGCCGCACCTCGTCGAGCACGGCCTCGTCCACCCCCGCCCGACGCGCTACGGCAGCCGCGACCAGCCGGGCGGTCCTGACGTGCTCGGGAAGCGCGCTGAAGCGGAGTTCGACAGTGGCCATGCCATCCCCCTCGGGCGTATGGGCGTGCAGATCAGGGGGCCGGGCGAAACCGCCCGGGACCCCCTTGTGGTCTTCCCGCGGCGACTGGTCAGTCAGTCGCCGCGACAGCGTCCTCGACCGAGGTGTGGATGGGGAACACCTTGGTCAGGCCGGTGATACGGAAGATCTTGAGAATGCGCTCCTGGTTGCACACCAGACGCAGTGAGCCCTCATGGGCACGTACGCGCTTCAGCCCGCCGACGAGCACGCCGAGCCCGGTGGAGTCGAGAAAGTCGACGCCCTCCATGTCGACGACCAGGTGGTAGCTACCGTCGTTGACAAGCTCGACCAGCTGCTCGCGCAGCTTGGGCGCGGTATATACATCAATCTCGCCACCGACCTCGACGACCGTGCGGTCGCCAACGGTCCGAGTCGACAGGGACAGGTCCACGGATCCTCCAGCACCTTGCATCGAGCGGTCGCCCCCCATGGATCGGCAGCCGCGATGGCATTCAATCACTTACCAGCAGGCGTGCACGACGCCTTGAGCCCATTGTCCGTCAGACCAGTGACACACTCGGTGTCGATGGCCCACGACCAACTCCCGCGGCAGGCGGGCATACGCCCCTCGCCCCGGGCCGTTCTCGACCGGCTCGGCACCGGAGCAGGCCGAGGCGCGCGCATCACTCATACGGAGCACTTGCCCCCGCGTCTCGGCAGCCATGCCGACTGGCCTTCGCCGATCCGACCGGAAGTGATCGACGCCGTCCGGGCCGCCGGAATCGAGCGCCCGTGGGCCCATCAGGCACGCACGGCCGCCCACGCCCTGCGCGGAGAATCCGTGGTCGTGGCCACCGGCACCGCCTCGGGCAAGTCCCTGGCGTATCTCGCCCCCGTGCTCAGCACCCTGCTGGACGGTTCGGAGGAGCCCAGCGGGCGGGGCACGACCGCCCTGTACCTCTCGCCCACCAAGGCGCTCGCCGCCGACCAGCGCCGCTCCGTGGCCGACCTCGCGGCCCCGCTGGGGGCCGGGGTGCGGGCGGCGGTGTACGACGGCGACACGCCGGTGGAGGAGCGCGAGTGGGTCCGCCAGTACGCGAACTACGTGCTCACCAACCCCGACATGCTCCACCGGGGCATCCTGCCCGGCCACCCCAGGTGGTCCTCCTTCCTGCGCGCGCTGCGCTACGTCGTCATCGACGAGTGCCACACCTACCGCGGCGTCTTCGGCTCCCATGTCGCCCAGGTGCTGCGCAGGCTCCGGCGGGTCTGCGCCCGCTACGGCTCCTCGCCCGTCTTCCTGCTCGCCTCGGCCACCTCCGCGGACCCGGCCGTGGCGGCCACCCGGCTGACCGGAGTGCCGGTCACGGCGATCACCGAGGACTCCTCGCCCCGCGGCGAGGTGGTCTTCGCCCTGTGGGAGCCGCCGCTGACCGAGCTGCACGGCGAGCAGGGCGCCCCCGTCCGCCGCACGGCCACCGCGGAGTCCGCGGACCTGCTCACCGACCTCGCCGTCCAGGGCGTCCGCACCGTCACCTTCGTGCGCTCCCGGCGCGGCGCCGAACTGATCGCCCTGATCGCCCAGGAGCGGCTGGCGGAGGTCGACCGGTCCCTGCCGGACCGGGTGGCCGCCTACCGCGGTGGATATCTCCCCGAGGAGCGCCGCGCCCTGGAGCGGGCCCTGCACTCCGGTGACCTCCTCGGCCTCGCCGCCACCACCGCCCTGGAACTCGGCATGGACATCGCCGGTCTGGACGCCGTCGTACTGGCCGGCTATCCCGGCACCCGGGCCTCCCTGTGGCAGCAGGCGGGGCGGGCCGGACGGACCGGGCAGGGGGCCCTCGCGATCCTGGTCGCCCGGGACGACCCGCTGGACACCTATCTCGTCCACCACCCGGACGCCCTCTTCCGGCAGCCCGTCGAGTCCACCGTCCTGGACCCCGACAACCCGTACGTCCTCGCGCCGCACCTGTGCGCGGCCGCCGCCGAGCTGCCGCTCACCGAGGCGGACCTGGACCTCTTCGGCCCCGCCACCGAGGAGCTGCTGCCGCAGCTGGAGCAGCGCAAGCTGCTGCGCCGCCGTGCGACCGCCTGGCACTGGACCCGCCGCGAGCGCGCCGCCGACCTCGCCGACATCCGTGGGGAGGGCGGCAGCCCGGTCCAGGTCGTGGAGGCGGCGACCGGGCGGCTGCTGGGCACCGTGGACGCCTCGGCCGCCCACACCACCGTCCACGAGGGCGCCGTCCACCTCCACCAGGGCAGGAGCTATATCGTCCGGCAGCTCGACCTGGAGGACTCGGTCGCGCTGGTGGAGGAGGCCAGTCCGCCGTACTCGACCACCGCCCGCGACACCACCGCGATCTCCATCCTGGAGACCACCACCGAGATCCCGTGGGGGGACGCGCGGCTGTGCTTCGGCTCCGTCGAGGTCACCAACCAGGTCGTCTCCTTCCTGCGCCGCAAGCTGATCACCGGTGAGGTGCTGGGCGAGACCAAGCTCGACCTCCCGCCCCGCACGCTGCGCACCCGGGCCGTGTGGTGGACGGTGACCGAGGACCAGCTGGAGGACGCCCGGGTCCACCCCCAGGCCCTCGGCGGCGCCCTCCACGCCGCCGAGCACGCCTCCATCGGCATACTGCCGCTCTTCGCGACCTGCGACCGCTGGGACATCGGCGGGGTGTCGGTCCCCCTCCATCCCGACACGCTGCTGCCGACGGTCTTCGTGTACGACGGCCACCCCGGCGGGGCGGGCTTCGCCGAGCGCGCCTTCCACACGGCCGCCCGCTGGCTGACCGCCACCCGCGAGGCGATCGCGGCCTGCGAGTGCGAGGCGGGCTGCCCGTCCTGCATCCAGTCCCCGAAGTGCGGCAACGGGAACGATCCGCTCGACAAGCGGGCCGCCATCCGCCTGCTGACGACGCTCCTGGCCAAAGCCCCGGACCAGCCGCCCGCCGAAGGCTGACCGGGCCCCGGCGCCCGCCGCGGGCTCCCGGACGGCCCGCTCCGAGCGCCCGCCGCGGCCGGACACGGGAGGGCCGGGTACGGGGGTGTCGGCGGG